>NZ_MJGT01000046.1:27339-56616 GCF_001864975.1 Curtobacterium sp. MMLR14_002 | reverse complement strand
GTCGTCTTCTGCTCACTCGAGGCGACCTCCGCGTGCAAGGAGCGTCTGCAGGTGCGCCACTGCGGCTGACCGGTGCAGCGTCAGGTCGGACTTGGTCCACCGGACGACTGCCCAGCCGAGTCGTTCCATCTCGCGGTAGCGACGGAGGTCACGGCCCCACTGCTCGGCGTCGGTCCGGTGGTGGTCGCCCTCGTACTCGATGACGATGCGGCGCTCCGGGTAGGCCAGGTCGACGCGGCCGACGAACCGACCGGCTTCGTCCAGCACGTCGACCTGCAGTTCGGGCTCGGGCAGCCCCGCGCGGACGATCGCCAGCCGTGCTCGGGTCTCCTGCGGCGACCCGGCCCCCACCCGCACGAGCTCGAGCGCCACGCGCAGTCGTCGGACACCCGATCGCGCTCCGGCCAGGGCGACGGCGGCAGCGAGGTCGTCAATCGTCGTCCCGCACCGCCGTTCCGTGACGATGGCGTCCCCGAGCACGACGAGCTGGTCGACCGAGAGCATCGCACCGCAGTCCACCCACAGCGCCGCGGGCGTGCTCGTCGGCATCCCCCACCGCTCCGTCACCTGGGCACGGTCCGGTGTGATGCGGTGCCCGACGACCCCGTGGCGTCGTGGTTGTGCGATCGGCAGGGGACTCGTGACGTGCACCGGTCCGTCGTCGGCGGCAGGGACCGGCAGCTGCCAGAGGACCGCCGCCGAGACGTGGCTGATGAACTGCCCGGGGACCAGCACCGGCCGGAACGCCCGGATCCGGTGGACCGGGTCGGGCGGACGGTCACGTGCCCATCGGATCGCCCGGGTCGGGCGGATCAGGTCACGCCGTCGGAGTCGTTGTCGGGAGACGCCCGCGCGGTCGGCGGCACCGACGTCGAACGCGCGCCCGCGCAGTGGTGTCGGAAGTGGTCGTGCTCGCATGACGACCACGCTCGCGCCCCGCGCCCACCGCCCGCGCGCCGAACGCGACTTCTGTGCACAACGCACCCCGGGCCTCCCGTGTGGAGGACCAGCCACGCGCGGATCGTGAGCAGAAGAGGTCGGGTCGCCGCCCCGCACCCGACCATTTCTGCTCACGAAACGAAACCGAACCACCCACCCCACCCCACCCGCCGGCCCATGTCACGTCAACCGCTACGATCGACGCACGAGCCAACGGAGGTCGAAGCGCATCATGGGAGACGGCAAGCCCGCGACCATCTACGACGTCGCCGCACGCGCCGGGGTCTCGAAGTCCCTCGTCTCCCTCGTGCTGCAGCGCTCCGCCCGGGTCAGCGACCAGCGCCGGGCCGCCGTGCTCAAGGCGATCCAGGAGCTCGACTACCGGCCCTCGACCGCAGCCGTCTCCCTCGCCGGTACGCGCAGCCGCACCATCGGCGTGGTCCTCGACGACTTCCGCAACCAGTGGTTCGTGGACCTGCTGACCGGTCTGCGCGAGAGCCTGCAGGACCAGGGGCACCGGCTCGTGGTCGCCGACCGGTTCCTCAACACGGGGCTCGATGCCTCTCCGGTCGAGGGCTTCCTCTCCATGCGCGTCGAGGGCATCGTGATCGCCGGCGAGCCCACCACCGACCTCGCGATCCCCGCCTCGATGCCGCTCGTCATCGCCGGTGGCCGCGTGGCGATCCCCCGCGCGGACACCGTGGCGAACGACGACCACGCCGGTGGCGGCATCGCGGCGCAGCACCTGCTCGACCTCGGTCACACCCGACTCGGGTTCGTCGGTGCGAGCTCGGCGGCCTCGGCCGAACGCCAGTCCGGGTTCGAGCAGGCCGCAGCAGCACGCGCCTCTGTCGTCACGACGGTCCTGCCGGGTGAACCCACCGAGGAGGCCGGTTCCCGCGCCCTCGGCATGCTCCTCGACGAGCACCCGGACGTCACCGCCGTCTTCGCCGCGAACGACGTGATGGCCCTCGGCGCCCTGTCCGAGCTCGCCGAACGCGGGTTGCGCGTCCCCGAGGACGTCTCCGTCATCGGCTACGACGACACCCCGGTGGCCGCGATGCGGTACGTCGGCCTGACGAGCATCGACGACCGCAGTGTCGAGATCGGCCGCGGCGCCGGCGAGCGCCTGCTGGCCCGCATCGCCGATCCGCGGATCGCCGCCACGGAACTCCTGGTCGAACCCCGCCTGGTCGCGCGCCGCACCACCGCCGCACGCTGACGCGGCAGCACGGACCCCGGCCTGGAGGCCCGCCCCGCCTCCGCCCCGCCCGCTTCGTGAGCAGAAATGGTCGGGTCCAGGGCCCGTACCCGACCATTTCTGCTCACGAAGCGCCGGGCAACTCCGCGTGCTGGACGACCCACGAGTGCATGACGATCGCGGCCGCCGCCGAGGCGTTGATGCTCCGCGTCGACCCGAACTGCGTGATCTCCAGGTGCCCGGACGCCCCGGCCACCGCTTCGTCGGTCAGCCCGGGGCCCTCCTGCCCGAACAGGAACACGCAGCGCTCCGGGATCGTCGCGGTCTCGATGCGCTCGGCCCCGGGGGTGTTGTCGATGGCGACGACGGGTCGCTGTTCCTCCGCCATCGCGGTGAGGAAGGCTTCGACGTCGGGGTGGTAGCGGACGTGCTGGTACCGGTCGGTGACCATCGCTCCGCGCTTGTTCCACCGGCGTCGCCCGATGATGTGCACGGTGCCGGCCAGGAAGGCGTTGGCGCTCCGCACGATCGACCCGATGTTCAGGTCGTGCTGCCAGTTCTCGATCGCCACGTCGAACGCGTGCCGGCGGGTGTCGAGCTCGGCGACGATCGCGTCCATCGACCAGTACCGGTAGCGGTCGAGCACGTTCCGGGAGTCCCCGGCGGCCAGCAGCTCCGGGTCGAGCCTCGGGTCGTCGGGCCAGGGTTCCGGGTGCGGCCCCACCCCGTTGGTCGTCAGCTCGTGCGACGGTTCGGGCGCAGTGGTCACCCGACCAGCGTACGGCGCACACGGCACCGGCCCGACGACCGCAGCGCCCCGCGGCGCCGCGGGCTCAGGCGGTGCCGGACCCGTGGGCGATGCGCGACTCGATGCCGGCGATCAGGATGTCGAGGCCGAGCGCGAACCGGTCGTCGTAGGAGTGCTCGCCGAGGATCTCGCCCACCAGCCGGTGCCGCTCGGGGCGGCCGGCCTCGGAGTCCCCGCGCCCGACCTGCACCCCGGCGTGCCCGACCACGAAGTCGTAGACGACGAAGAAGGTGTACATCGCCTCGGCCGGCGGCAGCCCGGCGTCCTGCAGGGCACCGACGACCTTCGCCACGACGGCGTCGGACTCGGTCGAGGCGAGCGGGGCGCGCTGGCTGTGCGACTCGAGCACGAGCGGGTGGGTGCGCATCAGGTCACGGAACGTCGTGGCGAAGGTGCGGACGACGGCGTGCCACTCGTCCGGCCAGACGAAGGTCGCGGTGAACTCGTCGACGGTGCGGCGGACGAGTTCGGCGTGCAGGTCGTCCAGCCCGCCGATGGTTCGGTGCACGGTCATCGGAGCGACCCCGAGCCGCACGCCCAGGGCCCGGAAGGACAGCCGGTCGAGGCCGTCCTCGTTCGCGATGGTCGTGGCGGCGTCGATCACCTGCTCGCGGGAGAGCACGTTCGGGCGGCCTCGGCGTCGTCGCGGCGTCACCTCGAGCTCCGTCTCCGACACCGGGGTGGGTCGGGGCGCGGCGGACGGGGTTCCGGGTTCGACGAGCACGAGGGGCCTCCTTGATTCGGTACGTGTCCCGAAAAGCGTAGGGCAAAAGCCGACCGCGGTTCGGTGTCTCGACCTTCTCGGGTCTCGGAGCAGCGCGCAAGAGCCGCCCCGGGCCTCCCGGCCCTTTCCGAGCCGGCCACGAGCCGGACCTGAACCCCTGCGCAGTAGGGTGAGGGCCATGGCGACCCGAGACGACGTCGAGTGCTGGCTGACCGACATGGACGGCGTGCTCGTCCACGAGAACCAGGCGCTCCCGGGCGCGCCGGAACTCATTCAGCAGTGGCTCGACGACGGCACCGAGTTCCTCGTGCTGACGAACAACTCGATCTTCACGCCGCGCGACCTCAGCGCCCGACTGCGGGGCTCGGGCCTGCACGTGCCCGAGGAGCGGATCTGGACGAGTGCGCTCGCGACCGCTGACTTCTGCAAGTCGCAGATGCCCGGTGGCTCGGCGTTCGTGATCGGTGAGGCCGGCATGACCACCGCCCTGCACGAGGCCGGGTTCATCATGACCGAGACCGCGCCCGACTACGTCGTCGTCGGTGAGACCCGCAACTACTCGTTCGAGGCGATCACCAAGGCCGTCCGGCTCATCCGCGCCGGTGCCCGCTTCATCGTGACGAACCCCGACGCCACCGGCCCGAGCGCCGAGGGGGTCCTGCCGGCCACCGGCGCCATCGCGGCGATGATCGAGAAGGCCACCGGCAAGCAGCCCTACGTGGTCGGCAAGCCGAACCCGATGATGTTCCGCTCCGCGATGAACCGGATCGGCGCGCACTCCGAGAACACCGGCATGATCGGCGACCGCATGGACACCGACGTGCAGGCCGGCATCGAGGCGGGGCTGCACACCGTGCTCGTGATGACGGGCATCAGCGACCAGGCCGAGATCGACCGGTACCCGTTCCGCCCGAGCGAGGTCATCTCCGGCGTGCACGAGCTCGTGCGCACCGAGCCGTTCGAGGTCGAGCTCTAGCCGGTAGCACGCGACCGCGCGCGTCGGCGCGGCCGCTACCGCGCGTTGACCCCCGCACCGGACGCGACCGCGGCACCCGCCGCAGCCGGTTCGTGGGACGCGCCACGGGCCTCCAGGGCGAAGGCCGCCATCGGCGGCACCGTCCGCCACCGCTTCGCGAGCCGACGGGGCCGGTCGTCGTACCAGGCGATGACCCCGCCGGCCACGATGCCGAACGCGAGCACCCCGAACGAGAACAGCCCGATCAGGCCGAGCAGCGTCAGCTTGCCGAAGTCGCCCGTGTCCGCGGTCGCCGAGAACCCGATGGACCCGAAGTCCCAGAAGGCGTGCAGCAGCACCGGGGCGAGCAGCGACCCGGTCAGCCGGCGCGCGACGTACAGCGTCGACCCGAACGACGCCGCGAACACGACCTGGATGAGCGTCGGCCCGATCCCGGCACCGGCGAGCGCGTTGAGCAGGTGCAGCAGCCCGAACAGCGCACACGACAGGGCCCAGACCCCCATCTCCGGCAGGCGCCGCCGCAGCCCGACGAGCAGGGTCCCGCGGGCCATGAGCTCCTCGAAGACCCCGACGAACAGCACCCCGACGGCGAGCAGCAGGAAGTAGTGCGCCGGCAGCGCCGTCCAGTCGATCAGGGGCAGCCGGACGACGCACACCACGAGCACGAGGATCGGCGCGAGCATCGTCCACCGCAGCCGCGTCCGGACCGGGTCGACCGTGGCGATCCGCCACCAGCCGAGCGCCGTGACGAACAGGGCGAGTGCCACGACGGCGATGCCCTCGGGGATGACCAGGGCGTGTACGACGCTGTCGACGGTCTGCCCGAGGGTCGCGTAGTCGTCGCTCGGCCGTGACCGCCAGGCGCTGATCGCCGCGAACACGACGATCGGCGCGAGCCCGAGCAGCAGCGACGGGGGAACCGGCCAGCGACGGCGGCGGGCTCGGACGGGGGCGGTGGTGGTCATCTGCTGGTTGTACCAGGCGGGTCGTACGATTGGCGGTATGCGCCTGCCATCCCTGTCCACCATGGCAGAGGACTACGTCAAGCTCATCTGGAAGGCCAGCGAGCGCGGCGGGCCCGGCCTGGCGACGCGGGACATCGCGGCGTCGCTGAAGGTGTCGGCGTCGACGGTGTCGGGCAACCTCAAGAAGCTCGACCGCGACGGCCTGATCGAGCACACCCCGTACTACGGCGTCGTGCTCACCCCGCTCGGGCAGCAGGTCGCGGTGGCGATGGTCCGGCGGCACCGGCTGATCGAGACGTTCCTGGTGGAGCGGCTCGGCTACTCGTGGGACGAGGTCCACACCGAGGCCGAGGCCCTGGAGCACGCCGTGTCCGAGCAGTTCCTCGACCGCGTCGACGCCGACCTCGGCCACCCGACGCACGACCCCCACGGTGACCCGATCCCCGGGGCGGACGGCATCGTGCCGGACTCCCCCGGCACCCTGCTCGGCGCGATCGAGCCGGGCGCGTGCGGCACCGTCGACCGGGTCTCGGACGACGACCCCTCGCTGCTGCGGTACTTCGACGAACTCGGGGTGGGGCTGGGGACGCACCTGCGGGTCGAGCGGGTGCGGGACTACGCCGGCGTCATCGCGGTGTCGCGGCGGGCGACCGACGGCTCGGAGTCCCTCGTCGACCTGCCGGCTGCCGCCGCATCCTCCATCTGGCTCGCGCCCGACGGCGACTGACCGCGCGGCGTGCGCGGGCGGGATGGTCGCGTGGTCTGCCGGTCACAACACCCCGCTCACGTCCGCCGAGCGGTCAGGAACCGTCGCCCGGCAGCCCCGCAACCGACAGTTCGCGACCACTCGGCGCCCAACGCACGGGGCGTCGTGACCGCACCGCGGCCCGCGAACGCGCGTGGCGACGGACGGGAGGCCCGGCGCGCGGCCGCCACGCGCCTCCCGTCCGGCGGCCCCACCGGCCACGGCACCCCGCTCACGTCCGCCGAGCGGTCACCATCTGTCGCCCGGCAGCCCCGCAACCGACAGTTCTCGACCACTCGGCACCCAACGCACGGGGCGTCCTGACCGCACCGCGGCCCGCGAACGCGCGTGACGACGGACGGGAGGCCCGGTGCGCGGCCGCCACGCGCCTCCCGTCCGATGCCCCACCGGTCACAACACCCCGCTCACGTCCGCCGAGCGGTCACCATCTGTCGCCCGGGAGCCCCGCAACCGACGGTTCTCGACCACTCGGCACCCCGCCCACGGGGTGTCGTGACCGCGCGACGCGCCCGCCCCACCGCCGCGACGGCGACCGTTCGCGACCACCCGGCGCTCCCGGCCGGGCGCGCCCACCGGCCCTAGCCCTTGACGGAGCGCGTCCGGCCGAGGGCGACCTCGCGCCGGGCCCGCTCGAGGGCGAGCGCGGATGCCGCATCCGGGTCGTGCAGCAGCCGTTCGGTCTCGTGCACGTGCTCCCGGCCGGCGTCGGTCCCCCGGTCGGCGGCCGCGACGAGGACCGGTCCGACGGTGTCCTCGCCGAGTCCCACCAGAGCACGCGACAGGCTGAGCCGACGCTCGCGGTCGCCGATGCCGAGCTGCACGGCGAGGGTCCGCGCGAGCGACGCCCGCTCGTCGTCCGGCACCAGTGCGACGGCCGTGCGCCAGGCGGCGCGGAGCACCTCGTCGTCGTGGTCCTCGAGCAGCGGGCGCACCGCCGGCCACGCCTCCGGGTCGCCGATCTTCGACAGGGTGTGGAGCGCCTGGCTGCGGGCCTGGGGCTCGGGGCGCTCGAGCTCGGGCAGCACGCGGGCGACGACGTCGTCGGCGGGGTGCCGGGTGAGCGCCCACGTCAGCATGTCGCGGACGAAGAAGTCCGGCTCGACGGCGCACTGTGCCACGAGCACCTCGAGGTCCGCGGGGTCCGGGGTGGTCCCCGCGGCCATCACCGCCTGCAGCCGGGCGGAGGATCGCGGATCGGCGAGGGCATCGGTGAGCGTGGTCATCCGTCCATCGAAGCCCCTCGCGCCGGGGCCGCGTCAAGCATCGGGGCATAGCGTCGGGAGACGTGCGGTTCGCTCCCACCGCACCCCCGACCACGAAAGGACCTCCGTATGCCCCGCATCGGTACCAGTGACCTGCACGTGTTCCCCCTCGCCCTCGGCGGCAACGTCTTCGGGTGGACGGCGGACGAGTCGACCTCGCACCAGGTCCTCGACGCCTACACCGCGGCCGGTGGCGACTTCATCGACACCGCGGACGTCTACTCGGCCTGGGCGCCGGGCAACTCGGGCGGTGAGTCCGAGCGGGTCATCGGTTCGTGGCTGCGCGCCTCGGGCAAGCGGGACGACGTCGTCATCGCGACGAAGGGCTCGCAGCACCCGGAGTTCCAGGGCCTCGCCGCGGGCACCGTCGCCGCCGCTGCCCGCGCGAGCCTCGAGCGCCTCGGCACCGACCGGATCGACCTGTACTACGCGCACTTCGACGACCAGTCGACCCCGCTCGAGGAGACCGTCCGCGCCTTCGACCAGCTCGTGCAGGACGGCCTGGTCCGCTACACCGCGATCTCGAACTACTCGAAGGACCGCGCCGCGGAGTGGATCCGCATCGCGACGGAGAACGGCCTCGCCCAGCCCGTCGCCATCCAGCCGCACTACAACCTGGTCACACGCCAGCCGTACGAGGCCGAGATCGCACCGCTCGCGCACGAGCACGGACTCGGCGTGGTGCCGTACTTCTCGCTCGCCGCGGGGTTCCTGACCGGCAAGTACCGCTCGAAGGACGACTTCGCCGGCAAGGACCGCGAGGGCCAGGTGTCCGGGTACTTCACCGACGAGGGGCTCGCCGTCGTGGACGCGCTGTCCTCGATCGCCGACGCCCACGGTTCCGAGATCGCCACCGTCGCACTCGCCTGGCTGCAGGCGCAGCCCGACGTCGTCGCGCCGATCGCGAGCGCCCGGAACACCGAGCAGCTGCCGGCGCTGCTGGCCTCGGCGGAGCTCGAGCTCACCGCCGACGAGCTGCAGACGCTGTCCGACGTGTCGGCGAAGGTGCCCGCGAGCGCCTGACACCCGCGCATCTCAGCTGATGCGCGTGCATGTTCCGACATCCCACTCGTCGTTCGACGGGTGGGATGTCGTTCGTTGCGCACGCAGTCGCTGCATGTGCGTGTTCCGACAGACCACCAGTCGATCACGGGGTGGATCGTCGCAGAACGCGTGCGACGCGCGCCGACCGACAGACCCGCCCCTACGCCCCCGGCGCCAACGACCCGGTCAGCGGCTGCCCCGACGACCGCGTCACGAAGCACGCGATGAACCGGTCACCCTGGTCCCACGTCGCCTGGTCCGGCGCGTAGGAACCCTGCACCTGCACGTCCCCCACGGCAGCGGCGGCCGAGGCGTTCAGCGCCGTGTCGGACTGGCACTGGTCGGCCGCCTGGGTCGCGAGGGCCTCGGCACCGGGGTAGGTGTCGCCCTCGACCGCGAGCCGTGCGGTCAGCTGCCCGATGTGCGGCGTCGCGCAGTCCACCACCGTGAAGGTCTGCGCCCACGCGTTCGTGAACGGCGACAGGCACTCCCCGCCGGCCAGGTCGGTCCACGGGTGCTCGCCGGGCAGCGCCGGGGTCGTGGCGAACTGCAGCGTGGCGGCCGGTGCTGCGGCGTCACCCGGCTGCGAGGCCGACGCCGACGGCGCAGCGCTCGGTGTCGCCGGCGCCGAGGAGGCAGCCACCGGCGACTTCGTCGGCACGGCCTGGTCGGCGATGTTGTTCCCGAGGATCCACTTCGACAGCAGGAACACCAGCACGATGAGCACGAGGATCAGCGCGATCGACCCGTAGATCAGCAGCTGCTTGCCGCGCTTGCCCTCGTTCCGCAGCCGCGCGAAGCCCTCGTTGATGAAGTTGTCGCGGTCGCCGGACTGCCGGTCCGGACCGCCGGCCGGCCGTCCAGCAGCAGCGGGCGCGGGGACAGCAGCAGGAGCGGCAGCAGCAGCGGGCACGGCAGCCGCCGGCATCATCCGCGTCCCGGTGTCCTCCGGGTCGTAACCGGTGCCACCGAGCTGCCCGACGGCTTCGGTGCCGAACAGGTCCTTGATGGCACTCGTGTCACTGGTCTCGCGGCCGTCCCACTCGGACTGGTCCAGGTCGTCCGGCGCCGCAGCGGGAAGGGACTCCGGCTGCGGACCGGTGTCGTTCCCACGCAGGCCGAGCACGGCGTCGAGGTCCTGCCCCACCGACGGCGGCAGGTGCGCCGGGTACTCCTGGGCACCCGCAGCGGGCTCCACGAGCGGCGGCGCGGCGGTCGGCGGCACGGTCGCGTCGGGCTCGGACCACCAGGGCGTCCCGGCCGCCGGCATCGCGGTGGTCGGGGCATCGGCCTGGAGGCCCTCGGTCGCGTCCGGCACGTCGCCTCCGGCGGCCTCACGGGGCACGTCCACGGCCTCGGTCGCCTCCGACGGAGCACCAGCGGCATCAGCGGCGGGAACGGCAGCCGGAGCAGCCGTGTCCGACACGGGCGCAGCCGGGACCGCCGGCGGCACCACCGGCGGCACGGGGACCGCCGGCGGCACCGGGTAGGTCCGCGGTGCCTGCGGCAGCCCGGAGGCCGGGGTGTCGACCTCGCCTGCGACGACCTCGTCCTCGTCGTCCAACTCGTCGGCGAGCGACCAGGACCCGGCGGACAGCGCGGTGGTGTCGAACGAGTCGGTGGTCAGCGTCGCCGGGACCTCGCCGGGCTCGTCGTCACCGAGCGCCCAGTCGAACGGCCGGTCGTGCGCGCCCGTCTGCGCGGGGACCGGCCCGGTGCTGGTGATGCGCAGCAGATCGGTGAAGGTCGGCGGTTCCTCGGTCGGCGGCAGCACGTTCTCGACGCCGAGGGGCTGCGGGGCAGCGGGAGCAGCGCGCGCCACGGACTCCGGGTGGTTCCCGGTCGCACGGCCGAGCCAGTCGACGTCTGCGCGGCCCTCGCCGAACGGGTCGACGCGGCGACGCTCGTCCTCGATGGCCTTCGACGCGGCAGCTCGTTCGTCGCGGTGGGTCTGTGCCGTCGGCAGCACGATCGATGACGGGTGCGGCGCGGTGGAGTCCGGCGCGACGTCGGCGGCGGCAGGGATCCGGTCGTGCAGTGTGGAGCGCTCGTGCTCGACGACGGCGTCGGGGTTCTCGGAGGGTGCGAGCAGCTCGGGCGGCATCGAGATGGCCTGGGTCGCGCCGTCGTCGAGCGCCGGAGCCGAAGCGGCCGGCGCAGACGCGGCCGGCGCAGCAGGAGCAGCAGGAGCAGCAGGAGCAGCAGGAGCAGCAGGCTCGGCGCCCTCCGCCTCCCCCTCGGCCACGAACGGCTCCGGCAGCGGCGCGCCCGTCTCACGGGCGGTGCGCTCCGCCTCGCGGCGCTCCCGCCGCGACGGCCAGTCCTCCTCGCCGCGCGGAGCCCCGAAGATGTCCGCAGCGCTGCGGAGACCGTGGAACGGAGCGTCCGATCCGGACGCACGCCGAGCCTCCAGGCCGTCGTCCCCGTCTGCCGGGCCGGCGGTGCCGTCGGGTTCGCGTGCGTCGTCCGGACGCTCCTCGGTCACGCGGTCAGCCCCAGATCAGCCAACCCGATGGCCGCGAAGTACGGGTAGCCGGCCGCCTCGATCGTCTCCTTGGCACCGGTGTCCCGGTCGACGACGACCGCGACGGCGGCGATGATCGCACCCTCGCGCTCGAGCGCCTCGGCCGCCTTGAGCGGCGAGCCGCCGGTGGTGGAGGTGTCCTCGAGCACGACGACGCGCTTGCCCTTGAGGTCCGGTCCCTCGACCTGCTTGCCGCGGCCGTGGTCCTTCGGCTCCTTGCGGACGACGAAGGCGTCGTAGGTCAGGCCCTGGGCAGCGGCCTGGTGCAGGACGGCGCTGGCGATGGGGTCGGCGCCCATGGTGAGGCCACCGACGGCGGAGACGTCCGGCACCTGCTGCACGAGCTCGGTCATGACCTGGCCGATCAGCGGCGCGACGCGGTGGTCCAGGCTGACCTTCCGCAGGTCGATGTAGTACGTCGCCTTCTTCCCGCTGGTCAGGGTGAAGTCGCCGTGGAACACCGCTTCGGAGGAGATGTACTGGATCAACTGTTCGCGCGCGTCGGTCACAGCGCACAAGGGTAGTCGGTCGGGCCCGCAACGCGCTCCCCCAGCCTGTGGGTCCGTGCGTACCGGCACCGAGGCGGCCTCGGTACGCTCCGGGGCATGTCCCGAGCACCGCGTCGCCCCGCCGTGGAGCCGGCTCCGTCCGGCGGCCGCCGGACCGGTGGGGTGGCCGTCACGATCGGACGGGAGGCCCTGGGCGGGCTGGTCGCGCTGGCCCTGGCCGTCATCGCCCTCCGCCACGTCGTCGCGACCGAGCGGGTGGCGTTGCTCTGGTACGACGGGGACTCGGTGCTGCTGCCGCTCGTCGAGCGCTCGCTGCAGGCCGGCCAGCCCTTCGAGTGGGCGATGTCGCCCGCACTGTTCTTCTTCCCCGAGCTGCCCGTGTACCTGTTCTGCTCGCTGGTGACCGGGACCCCGCAGCAGGCCCTGGCGCTGAACGGGGTGCTCGTGCTGCTCGCGGTCTACGCGCTGGTGCGGGCAGCCGCGAACGAACTGATGCCGTCTGCCGGGCGACCCGCGCGGATCGCGGTGTCGGCGGGGGCGCTCGGCCTCGTCACGCTGCTGGTGCTCACCGAGTCGTCGGCGACCGCGACCTCGCTCGAGCTGGCGTCCCTGCTGCTCACGACGACCTACTACTACGGCGCCGTGCTGGCGGTGCTCGGCACCGCGGTGCTGGTGCTGCGGGCGGTGCGCCTCGGCCGGGCGTCGGTGCCCCTGCTCGTGGTGCTCGGACTCGTCGCCGCGTGCACGACCGCGTCGAACCCGCTGTACGTGCCGTGGTCGGCGGCCCCGGTGGTCGTCACCCTCGGGCTCCTGGTCCTGGCACGGCGGGTGCCGTGGCGCCCCGCTGCGCTGCTCGCCGGTGCCGTCACGGTCGGATCGGTCGTCGGGTACCTGGTGCGGATCCCGCTCCGGCCGTTCGTCTCCCTCGACCCGGCGACGTACGTCCAGCCGTCACGGGCCGGCGAGACCCTGCGGTTCTTCGCGGCGCTGACCGACGACCGGGCGGGCACGGCACCGGGCGACCTCGGGCTCCTGCTGCTGTTCGCCGGAGTGCTCGTCACCGTCGGCGGCACGGTCTGGGCCTGGCGGGTCCGCACCGCACGCACCGTGCTGGTCGCGACGCTGCTGCCGCTGGTGACGGTCGTCGCCGTGTCCGTCGGCGTCGTCGTCGCCGGGTCCGAGACCCCGCGCTACCTGCAGCCGATCGTGACCGCACCGCTGCTCGCACTCGTCGCCGTGGCCGAGCTCACCCGCACCGCGGTCCGCCGCACCCGCGTGCACCGCCCGCACCGCGGGGTCCGGGCGGGGGTGGCGGTCGCGATGGCCGCCGTCCTCGCGACCGGGATCGCCGTGGCGCCCGGCACCGCCCACGCCGTGTCGACCGCGCGGTACCCGGCGGCCGCGTGCCTGGACCGCTGGGCCGACGGGCGCCAGGTCACGGGCGTCGGGCAGTTCTGGACGGTCCGGCCCCTCGCCACCTACGCGGCGGCGAACGTCGGGCTGCTGCAGGTCCGCGACACCTTCGAGACGTACCCGTGGCTCGTCGACCTCGGCGCCTACCGCGACGCCGACCCGAGCTTCGTGGTGGTCGGGTCGCACGACCTCTGGACCACCGCGGTCGAGGACTCCCTCGGCCCCCCGGCGACGATCACCCACTGCACCGGGTTCGACGTCTACGACTACGCCGGCACCGCCGGGCAGGCGATCCTGCGGCGCGACGTCGTCGGGAGCGCCGACGTCATCCGGCGCGACCGCGGCTTCTGATCCACTGCTGAAGTTGTCCACAGCGGCGCGTTGCCGTCCGATGCTCGCTGTACGGATGTATAGGCTCGTGCTCGATGTCTCGTCCCACCAGCCCCCGCGCCCACCGTGTCCCCGTGCGCCTGCGCCTCGCCGTCACCGGCCTGGCACTCGCGGGCCTCGTCGGCACGGTCATCGCCGACGCTCCGGCCGCCCAGGCGGTGACCTACCCCACGTGGGACGAAGTGAAGTCCGCCCGCGGCAAGGAATCCGCGAAGCAGGGGCAGATCACCGAGATCCGGGGCATCATCAGCGAGCTCGACGCCAAGGTCGAGGCTGCCGAGGCGAAGGCGCAGAAGCTCGGCGACGTGTTCTACAAGGCACAGCGCAAGGCCCAGACCGCGGCCGAGAAGGAACAGCAGCTCCGCGCCGACGCCAAGGACCACGCGAAGGTCGCCGACCAGAGCGCCGCGCAGGCCGGGCAGTTCGCCGCGCAGATGTCCCGCTCCGGTGGCGCCGACGTCACCGCCTCGGTGATCACCCAGGGCGAGGACGCCAGTGACCTGCTCTACAACCTCGGTGCGCTGAGCAAGCTCTCCGAGCAGGCCGAGCGCGTGCAGGCCGCCGCGAGCGCCGACGCCGCCGTCGCCAGCTCGCTCGAGGCACAGGCCGACCGCGCCGCCGAAGCACTGGGCGACCTCGCTGCCGAAGCCGAAGACCGCATGCAGGAAGCCCAGGCGGCGTCCGACGCCGTGCAGGCCGCCTACGACGAGCAGCAGTCGAACAAGGCCCGACTCGACGCCCAGCTCGCGACCCTGACCTCCGGCCGCGTCCGGACCGAAGCCGAGTTCGCCAAGGGTGAGCGCGTCCGCAAGGCGGCGGAGGAGAAGGCCGCACGCGAAGCCGCAGAGCGCGCAGCCGCCGCGCAGCGAGCAGCCGCCGCACAGGCCGCCGCGAACTCCGGCGGGGGCGCTCCGTCAGGCGGCGGCGCGACCGGCAGCAGCGGCTCGGGTGGCGGCGGTTCCGTCGGCGCGGGCTCCGGGACCGGCTGGGTCCGGCCGGCCAGCGGCTACGTCATCAGCCCCTACGGGTACCGCGTGCACCCGATCACCGGCGTCGTCACCATGCACGAGGGCACCGACCTGGCGAGCGGCTGCTACACGCCCATCGTCGCGGCCTCGGCCGGCACCGTCGACTACGTCGGCTGGTACGGCGGCTACGGCAACTACGTCCGCATCAACCACGGCGGCGGCGTCCAGACCGCGTACGGCCACATCGTCGACGGCGGCTTCCGGGTCGCCACCGGGCAGCAGGTCTCCGCGGGGCAGCTCATCGCGCTCGTCGGCTCCACCGGGGCGTCGACCGGCTGCCACAGCCACGTCGAGGTGCACATCAACGGCGCCACCACCGACCCGGTGCCGTTCATGTCCGCGCGCGGAGTCGCCTTCTAACCGACCGGCCCCGACTCTGGGTCGTCGATCCCGTCGTCGCCGGCGTTCCACAGCGCCCGGTACCACGCGGTGCGCTCCGGGTCGTCCGGCAGCCCGTAGGCCCGGTGGAACAGCGGCTCCCACCCGGGTCCGTAGTTCCAGCCGAGGGCCATCGTCGCCACCGCGATGTCGGCCCAGCGGTCCGCGACCCCCATCGCGTCCAGGTCGACGTGCCCGCTCCACCGCCGGTCCGCACCGATGAGCGTGTTCGGCGTGCACGGGTCGCCGTGACAGACGACGATCCGGTCGGTCGCTGGCTCCGGACCGAGACCGCCCGGGCCGCGCTCGGCGTCGGCGGCAGCGTCGGCGCTCGTCCCACGCGCGCGATCGAGCCGGTCCGCCGTGGACCACGTGAACGGGCAGTCGTCGACGGGCAACGCGTCGTGCAGCGCGCGCAGGCCCTCGCCCACGGCGACCACCGCGGTCCGGGGTTCGTCGTGCCAGCGCGGGTCGACGGCACTCCACCCGGGCACGGCACGGGTGTGCAGCCAGACGCCGGCCTCGTCGGCGCCGTGGTCGAGCACCTCGGGGACCCGGGCGTACCGGGACGCCCACGTCAGCCGCTCGGCTTCGCCGCCGATCCACGAACCGTAGGCGCGCGGCAGCACCTTCACGAACTCCTCGGCGTGCGCGTCCGGTCCGATGCGGAACGTCGTCCCGCCGATCTGGTTGTGCCAGACGAGCGCGACCTCACGCCCTCGCGCGACCTCGGTGACGATGCGCGGCACCGGGACGGTCTCACCCGGCCGGGGCAGCCCACCGATCGAGCGCACCACGGTGACGCTCAGTGCACGCGGTCCGGGCGGGACGACCCCGACCCACCACGGGCGATCTCGAGCAGCACGGGCAGGCGTTCGCCGAGCAGGGCGTCCAGGTCGGCGACCACGGCCTCGACCCGTTCGGTGATCTCCCGCGGCGCGGCCCCTCGGCGCGGACGGACCCGCACCCGGATCGCCCGACCACCACGGACCCGGTAGACGTCGACGGCGAGGGAACCGACCTGGGGCATGTCGCCGATGGCCGAGGAGAGCGCGTGCTGCACGGCCGTGGACTCGATGCGGACCGAGCCGGCGACGCCGTCGGCCGAACCGTCGCTGTCCACGACGGTGCTCTCGCGGCCACCGCCGAGCGTCGTCAGCACGACGAGTGCGAGCACGCCGAGCACGACGCCACCGCCGAGCACGCAGGTCCACGCGAACACCGAGTCGTCACGCGACGCCCCGGTGCCGAGTCCGGCGAGGGCATCGCCGACCGTGCGCCACCACGATGCGACGAGGGGCAGGCCCTGCGCGGTCTGCACCAGGATCGCGGCGACCCCGGCGACGAGCAGCACGAGTCCGAGCACGACGAGCGCCGTCCGGCCGAGCGCGCGGTTCGTGGCGTTCATCCGTCCACCCGTCCGGTCGGCTGCACCCGGACCCGCGCGGCCAGCGTCGGCTGCGCGTCGATCGCGGCGAACTCCCGCTCGACGGCCTCGGTCGCGGCGACCGCGGGGACGTCCACCCCGGCTGCGGGACGGAGCACGACGTCGACCGTGCGGCGGCCGACGGTGCCCACGGCGGCGTCGGCGCCCAGACGGGTCGCGGATCGGGCGGCACGGGCCGCAGCGGAGGCCAGGACCTCGTCGTCGACGACCACTGCGAGCCGGTCGGACGACATCACGTGCCGCGGACGGCGCTGGGGCAGGATCCCCTGCAGCAGGAGGACGAGGCCGATCAGGGCCACGACGGCGCCGATGCCGATCACGATGGTGGTGTCGAGGCCGTCCGGCGCGGCGAGGGCGGTGTCCACGACGGCACGGGGGTCGACACCGAGCACGTTCTGGTCGAGCAGGACGAGTGCGCCGGCGAAGACCGCGGCGGCGGCGAGCACCAGGGCGATGAGCATCGCGACGACGACGGCGCCGGAGCGGGAGACGTGGGTCTCGCGGCGCAGCAGGCGGCGGTGGGTGGCGAGGTGGTCGTCGTGCGACGGGCTGGCCGGGACGACCGGATCGGGGCTGCCGCCGGCGGGGTCGACGGCTGTGGCGGCGGTCACCGGACCCTCCGCGGGGTGTCCACGACCGACGACGCGAAGGTCACGGTCACGCGGGCGACCTGTCGGCCGGTGATGGTCCGGAAGCGCTCGGCGATCGTGCCGCGAGCGCGGTGCGCCGTGGCGACGACCGGTTCGTCGGGGAGTGCGTGCGAGCCCAGCACCGGCAGGACGAGCGGGGCGGTGATCTCGACCGCCAGCGCGCCGCGACCGTCGTCCGCGACCCGGGCACGGACCTCCCGGAAGGCAACGCGCAGCGCTTCGGCGGCGACCGCCTGGGCGGTGTGCACCAGCGCGGACGTACCGATGCGGTCGGAGCCGCGGAGCCGGACGCCGCTGTCGCCGGCCGTGGCGACGGCGGCGTCGCTCACGACGAGCTCCGGCGTCCGCGCAGCACGTCGAGCAGGCGGCGGAAGTCGACGTCACCCGTGACGATGCGGGCGACCAGTGCGCCGACCGCCATGCAGACGGCGACGACCACGAACGCCCAGAACCCGAGCGTCACGGCGACGATCGCGAGCAGGGCGCCGGTGCCCATCCCGACGACGGTGGCGTTCACCGGACTCGACCGTCCCGGGTGTCGAGCTCGTCCGCGACGCCGTTGAGCGCCGGGATGTTCACGTCGTTGATGGCGATGTTGACCTCGGTCACCTCGAGGCCGACGAGTTCGGTGACGGCGTTCGTCACGGCGGCGCGGACCGCGGAGGCGACCTCCATCATCGGCGTCGGGTAGTCGACGACGATCGTCAGGTCGACGGCGACCTGGGTCTCGCCGACCTCGACGCGGACGCCCTGACCGAGCGCGCTCGAGCCGATGGCGTCGCGGATGGCACCGAACGCCCGCGAGGCGTTGCCGCCGAGCGCGAAGACGCCGGGGACGTCGCGAGCGGCGATGCCCGCGACCTTCGCGACGACCGTGTCGTCGATGATGGTCCTGCCCTTGGCGGTGACCTGCGTCGTGGTCGTGCCGGCGGGCTGGGCGCTCCCGGCCCCGGTGCCGAGCGTGGCTCCGGTCGTGGTCCCGGTCGGGGTCCCGTCGACGCGGTTGGTCGTCGATGCCATTGCTGCCTCCGTGCGGTCGATTGCTGGCCTCCAGCGAACACCATCGTGCCGTACGCCGCACAGGCGGCGCACGTGCCGACCTCGTCGTCAGTCGGCACCGGTAGGTTCTTGTTCCATGCGCGTGGCGACCTGGAACGTGAACTCCGTCCGCACCCGAGTGGGTCGGATCGTCGACTGGCTGGTGCGTGAGGACGTCGACGTCCTCGGCATGCAGGAGATCAAGTGCAAGCCGGAGCAGTTCCCGGTCGAGCAGTTCGAGGCCGCGGGGTACCACGTCGAGGCGCACGGCCTGAACCAGTGGAACGGCGTCGCGTTCGCCAGCCGGCTGCCGATGGAGGACGTCACCCGCGACTTCCCCGGCCAGCCCGGGTTCCTGAAGGGCCACGAGGGGCCGGACCTGCCGGTCGAGGCCCGCGCGATCGGCGTCACCGTCGACGGCGTGCGGCTCTGGAGCCTCTACGTCCCGAACGGCCGCGAGCTCGGCGACCCGCACTACACGTACAAGCTCGACTGGCTCGCCCAGCTGGCCGACCGCACCTCGGAGTGGATCGAGGCGTCGCCGGAGACCCCGCTCGCGCTGATGGGCGACTGGAACGTCGCACCGCTCGACCAGGACGTCTGGGACATGCGGGTCTTCGAGGGGTCCACCCACGTCAGCGACCCCGAGCGGGCCGCGTTCCGCGAATTCGAGGCGCGGGGTCTGCAGGATGTCGTCCGCCCGATCGTGCCCGACGGCTACACCTACTGGGACTACAAGCAGCTGCGGTTCCCGCGTAACGAGGGCATGCGCATCGACTTCGTCCTCGGTTCGCAGGCCTTCGCGGACGTCGTCACCGACGCCTCGATCCACCGGAACGAGCGCAAGGGCGACGCCCCGAGCGACCACGTCCCCGTGGTGGTCGACCTCGACCTGGACACGTCGCTCGACGACGACCGCCCGATGATCTTCTGATCGGAGTCGGGTCACCGCTCCCGTCCGGCCCGGCCCGGCCCGGGATCGGCGCCCGTCCGACCCTGTTACGCCCGGCGTCCGCCGTGATTGAGCCGTCCGTCACGCCGACGTAGGTTTCCTGCACCGAACCCCTTCGAGAGCAGGTGAAGCCATGTCCCGCACGACGATCCTTCCCATCCAGCGCCTCATGGCGACCGCGGCCCCCGGTGCATGGCGCGACGGCATCGTCGTCGAGACCCGCGCAGCCGACGCCGTGGTGCTGTTCCTGGACGGGAGCATCACCCAGCTGCGGGTGGCGGACGCCGACGGCGTCTTGTCGGTCGGCGAGCCGGTCGCCCACCACCCGGTCGCGGAGATCCTCAGCGCCGGCGGTCGACAGACCACCGCACGCGTCGCGTAGCGGCCACGCGTCGCGGAGCGCGCACGGAGCGGGTCAGGCCGCCATCGAGTCGAGCATCGCCTGGCACTTCGACACCATCTCATCGCAGGCCATGGCGCAGTACCGGCACGACTCGTCCATGTCCTGGTGCTGGCGGCACTCGGCAGCACACGCGGTGCCCATCGCGACGACGGCCATGAGCATCGCCTGCATCGCGGCGGTGTCCATCCCCATCGGACGCATCATCATCCGCATGCCGGTGTCGGCGAGCATCGCGGTGTTCGAGCACATCGCGGCGCAGGTGGCCATCTCGCCGCCCATCCGCATGTCGGCCGCGGAGCACATCGTCGCCGACATCGACGCGGCGTTCATCGCCATCATCGTGTCCTGCATCATGTCCATGTCCATCTCCATGGGCATGTCCGTCATCGACATGTTCTGCATCATCGCCATCGTGTCCATCGCCGGTCTCCTCGTCGTGGTCATCGGTCACGAGGCGGTCCGCCCCGCGTGCCCGCCAGGGTACGCGCGTGCCGTCCGCGCTTCGTGAGCAGGAATGGTCGAGTCGGCGGACGCGACCCGACCTTTCCTGCTCACCATCCGCGGTGGTCGCCACCACAGCCGGACGGGAGGCCCGGTGCACCCCCGCCACGGGCCTCCCGTCCGCCCGTGGCGGCGCGTCCACGGCGCGGAAGACGCCGGCGTGTCCGCGGGACGCCCGCAAGAGCGCGAGACGCCGCCGAATGCGGCGGCGTCTCGGCGACATCGAGGCGTCTCGACAACACGACGGCGTCTTCCGGACGGCCACACGCCGGCGACGCGCGTCCAGGGCGCGCTACGGGTGCAGCAGGGCGGCGATCGCGACGAGCACGGGCACCGAGCCGAGCGTCGAGATGAGCACGACGTCGCGCGCCACCGGGACCGCGGCCCCGTACCGCTGCGCGTAGTTGAAGACGTTCTGCGCCGCCGGCAGGGCACCGAGGGTGGTGAGCACGAAGACCTCCTGGTCGCCGAGCCCGAACACGAACCGGGCGAACACGAACGCCACGGCCGGCATCACCACGAGCTTGATCGACGACGCCACGATGACGTCGGTCCGGATCGCCGGGTCCCGCAGCGGGGTCGCACCGTGCAGGCTCATCCCGAACGACAGCAGCACGACGGGCACCGCGGCCGCGCCGACGAGCGAGAACGGCTCGAGCACCGGGTCGGGCAGCGTGATCCCCGTCGCCGAGCACAGGAGCCCGACGAGCGAGGCGATGATGATCGGGTTCCGGAACGGCCCCGCGAGCCGCCGCCCCCATCCGCCGCCACCCGCGGTCGCAGCGTCGAGGATCGTCAGCGCGATCGGGGCCATCACGACGAGCTGCAGCAGGATCACCGGGACGACCGCGGTCGCCTGGCCGAGGACGTACACGGCCACCGGCAGCCCGATGTTGTTCGCGTTCACGTAGCTCGACGCCAGGGCGCCGACGGTGGTGGTGGTGACGGGGCGGCTCAGCACGAGGCGGAACACGGCGGCGGCACCGAGGGCGACCACGGCGGCGCTCAGCAGCGAGACCCAGAGCATCGAGGACAGCAGCGACGCGATGTCGGCGGTCGCGATGGTGTGGAACAGCAGGCACGGCATCAGCACGAAGAAGGCGAGCCGGCTCATCACGAACTGCGCGTGCGGACCCAACAGGCCGATGCGTCCGACGACGTACCCACCGGCGATGATCGCGCCGATGATCGCGAAGCCGGTCAACACGCCACCCATCCCGTCCATCCTGGCACCTGCCGGCGGTGATGTGACGTCACTCAGGTCGGAAATGCGTACGCATCGAATACCGTTGAGCGCATCATGACCTCGACGAACGCCGACACCCTCACCCGGTCCACCGACTCCAGCCAGCCGCTCGTGCCGCTGCTCGAGGAGCGCTGGAGCCCCCGCTCCTACGACGAGACCGCGACGATCTCGGACGACCAGCTCGACGCCGTCCTCGAGGCCGCTCGCTGGGCACCCTCGGCCATGAACTTCCAGCCCCGCCGCTTCATCGCCGGCCGCCGCGGCACCGAGACGTTCCGGAAGATCAACGAGAACCTGCTCGGCTTCAACGCCGCCTGGGCCTTCCGCGCCAGCGCCCTCGTCGTCGGCGTGCTCGAGACCGTGACCGCCGACGGCGAGGAGCGCCCCTTCGCGCAGTACGACCTCGGCCAGTCGCTCGCCGCCCTGACGGTGCAGGCGCACGCCGAGGGGCTGCACGTGCACCAGATGGCGGGCATCGACGCCGCCGGGCTCCGTGCCGCGTTCGACCTGCCCGAGCGCTTCCTGCCGTACACGGTCACGGCCGTCGGCACCGTCGCGAACCCGTCGCAGCTCGACGACAAGGCCGCCGAGCGCGAGGTCGCCCCGCGCACCCGCATCCCCCTCGACGAGGTCGTCCTCGTCAAGGAGTGAGCACCGGCGGCACCGCCGCCCGCGATCGCCACGACGGCCGCGTCCCTGCGGGGGCGCGGCCGTCGGCGTACCATGACATGACATGGATCAGCACCAGGACGACGCCCCGCCGGAGATGAACTTCTACACCCGGAAGTGGGTGCGACCGGAAGACCTCAACGCCAACGGCACCCTGTTCGGCGGCAGCCTGCTCCGCTGGATCGACGAGGAAGCCGCCGTCTACGCGATCATCCAGCTCGGCAACGGCAAGGTCGTCACGAAGTACATGTCGGAGATCAACTTCCTGTCCTCGGCGAAGGAGGGTGACATCGTCGAGATCGGCCTCGTCGCCACCCGGTTCGGCCGCACGTCGCTGACCATGCGGGCCGAGGCGCGCAACCTCTTCACGCACCGCAGCATCCTGACGATCGACGAGGTCGTGTTCGTGAACCTCGACGAGGACGGCAACCCGGCCCCGCACGGCTACACGGACATCACCTACGCGCGCGACCGGGTCCCCGCTACGCACCGCGCGTGACCCCGCAGACTTCGCGCAGCACCGGGGCGCCCTGTTGGTCGCACCCTGCGGCTGGTCGGCGGGCTCTGGCAGGATCGGGGGCATGACCACGCCCCGCCTCGTCGCCTTCGACCTGGACGACACGCTCGCCCCGTCGAAGTCCTCCCTCGACCCCCGCATGCTCGAGACCTTCGCGTCCCTGCTCGAGGTCGTGCCGGTCGCGGTCATCTCCGGCGGCAACTTCACCCAGTTCGAGCAGCAGCTCGTCACCCCGCTCCGGCAGCGCGACGGCCTGACGCTCGACGCCCTGCACCTGCTGCCCACCTGCGGCACCCGGTACTACCGCTGGGAGGACCAGGACTGGGCGCTGCAGTACGCCGAGGACCTCACCGACGAGCAGAAGGACCGCGCCCTCGCCGCGGTCGAGGCCCGTGCGAAGGAAGCCGGGTACTGGGAATCCGAGACCTGGGGCGCCATCCTCGAGGACCGCGGGTCGCAGATCACGTTCTCCGCCCTCGGCCAGTCCGCCCCGGTGGACGTCAAGAAGCAGTGGGACCCGACCGGCGAGAAGAAGGACCACCTGCGCCGCCTGGTGCAGCAGGACCTGCCCGACCTCGAGGTCCGCTCGGGCGGCTCCACCAGCATCGACATCACCCGCAAGGGCATCGACAAGGCCTACGGCATGCAGCGTCTGGCCGAGATCACCGGCATCGCGCTCGACGACATGCTCTTCGTGGGCGACCGGCTCGACCCCGAGGGCAACGACTACCCGGTGAAGGCGCTCGGCGTTCCCTGCCACGCGGTGCAGGGCTGGGAGGACACGGACGCGTTCCTGACGGAGCTCATCCCCACCCTGCGCTGACCGCGCGGCGGACGGGAGGCCCGTGGCGGGCCCGCACCGCGCCTCCTGTCCGTCCCCGGTCGCGTCCAGAGCCGCGAACGCGACCGACGCGGCCGGGCGCTCAGCCCAGGCTGCGGACGGCCTCGACGAAGGCGCGGATCTTGGCGGGGTCCTTGACGCCGCGCTCGGACTCGACCCCGCTCGACACGTCGACGCCGTCGGGGTCGAGCGCCTCGACCGCGGCGACCACGTTGGCCGGGGTCAGCCCGCCAGCGAGGATCCAGGCCTCGTCCACGCCCTCGATGGTGGCCGGGTCGATCAGGCGACCGCTGCCGGGCACGGCGGCGTCGAGCAGCAGCAGGTCGTGGTCGAACGCGGCGCGCTGCTCGGGCGTCTCGCGCAGGTAGTCCTCGGCCGCGATGGCCCGGATGGTGAAGAAGCCGGCGTCGCGCGCGCGGGCGAAGTCGGACGCCGACTCGCCACCGTGCAGCTGCAGCGTCGTGAGTCCGACCTCGGAGGCGATGCCCACGATCTCGTCGATCTTCTGGTCACGGAAGACCCCGACGGCGTCGATGCCGTCCGGCACCCGCTCGACGAGTTCCTTCGCCAGGTCGGCGGTGACGGTCCGGGGGCTGCCCGCCGCGAAGACGAACCCGACGGCGTCGGCACCCGCGTCGACGGCGGCGTCCACGGTGTCGGGCGTCGACAGGCCACAGATCTTGATCCAGCGCTGGTCGGTCATGCTGTCCATCCTGCCAGGGTGCTCCGGTGCCCGGAGCACGGAGCCGCCGAGCGGGTCAGTGCAGGGCGCCCGCGACGTAGGCGGCCACGCAGGCCGCGGTGACGCCGAAGGCCGCGAAGGACCCGACCAGGACGTTCCGCCGCCGCCAGCGCCGCACCGCCGAGAACGTGCCGCGCTTGGCGTGCCGGTGTGCGGCGCGGTGCATGCGGTGGTCACGCTGGTGCTTCACGCGTTCCGGACCGAGCGGCACCGGGCCGGTGATCTGGGTGGACCCGCCGCGCAGCGCGTTGGCGATGGCGACCGCCGTGGGCCGGCGCTCCGGATCGCGGGCCGTCATCCGGCTGAGCAGCTCGCGCCACTCGTCGGCGACGTCGTCCGGGATCTCGGGATCGCGGCGGAGCCGGGCGAGTGCGGCCTCGATCAGGGTGCCCGAGTACTCCTGCTTGCCGGTCAGCGCCTCGAGCAGGACGAGCCCGAGCGAGTACACGTCGGTGGCGAAGCTGATCGGTTCGCCGGCGACCTGCTCGGGGCTGAGGTAGGCGGCGGTGCCGATGACCGTGCCGTCGTTCGTCAGGCGGGAGCCGTCGACGAAGTGGGCGACGCCGAAGTCGGTGAGCTTGACCGTGCGGGCGAACCCGGACGAGCCCTCGTCGCTGATCAGGATGTTGGCGGGCTTCACGTCGCGGTGCACGATGCCGCGCGAGTGCACGTAGGCCAGGGCGTCGGCGAGCTGCGCACCGAGGTCGGCCACCTCGTAGTTGTGCAGGGCACCCTCGGACAGGCGGCGGAGCAGCGTCGTGTCGGCGATGAGCTCCATCACGATGAACCGGTGCGGGCCGTCCTCGAACTCGTGGGTGCCGGCGTCGTACAGCGGGATGAGGCCCGGGTGGGAGAGCATGCTGAGCAGCCGGATCTCGCGCTCCTGGCGGACACGGTCGGCGGTGGTCATCTTGTCCGGGGTCGCGAAGAGCTTCACGGCCACGGCCCGGTACGTGTGCTCGTCACGGGCTTCGTAGACGGATCCCATGCCGCCGGTGCCGATGAGCTTCACGAGCCGGTACCGCGCAGAGAGGACGGTGTCCGCCCGCGCGCTGTCCAGCAGGGTCATGGTGTCCGTCGTCCCGTCCGGAGCCCGTGGTTCCGCGGCCGCTGCCGGCGTGTGGGCTCATGGGAAACGGTACGCGTCCGACTCTCGATCCGCATGGCCGTTACGACATCGTGATCGCCGTACTTCCCTGATTTCCCGGGGATCGACGGGGTACAGTCCGACCTCCACCAGGACGAGGAATCGCGCAAGGAGGACAGCATGGCGTTGTCGAAGGGTGACGAGGTGCACTGGAACACCTCGCAGGGCAGGACGACCGGCACGCTCGTGCGCAAGCGGACGAGCGACTTCGAGTTCGACGGGCAGCACTTCACGCCGACCGACGACGACCCGTACTGGATCGTCGAGTCGGAGAAGAGCGGCAAGCAGGCCGCCCACAAGGAGTCGGCGCTGACGAAGGCCTGAGGCTCAGTCGCGGGCGGGCTCGGCGCGACGACGACCCCGGGCACCGCCCACGGCAGGGCTGCCGGCGGCGTCGTCGTGGTCGTCGTCGGGGCCGCCCGTACGCCGCTCGGCGCGGACACGGCGGACCCGGCGCACGACGAAGGTCACCACGACCGCGGCGATCGCGACGTAGAGCACGCGGTCGATCCACTCGGTGTACGCCTCGACCTGGTCGTACTGCGACCCGAACGCGGCACCGAGCAGCACGAGCGCGCTGTTCCAGATGCCGCTCGCGATGATCGTGAACACCGAGAACGTGCCGAGGTGCATGCGGTCGGCGCCGGCCGGCAACGAGATGAGGCTGCGGACGATCGGGACGAACCGGCCGAAGAACACCGCGCTCTTGCCGTGCCGGTGGAACCAGCCGGCCGCCTTGCGGAAGTCGTCCTCGTCGACGAGGGGCAGCTTGCCGAACCACCGCGTGGTGCGTTCGAACCCGATCTTCGCGCCGAGCCAGTACAGCACCAGGGCCCCGAGGTACGAGCCGATCGTCGCCAGCACCAGGACCAGGACCAGGTTCATCTGGCCGGCACCCGCGAGGAACCCGGCCAGCGGCAGGATGACCTCGGACGGGATGGGCGGGAACACCGTCTCGACGAAGAGCATCAGCCCGACGCCCCACTCCCCCAGCGCGTCGATCAGCTGCAGCACCAGGCCGGAGAGCCCGCCGAGGTCCGACGGAGCGGTGGAGTCGCCACTGGCGACGGTCATGGCACGGGCGGTCACGGCAGTCGTCATGCCCCCAGCATCCCTGAACGCCCTGTCAGGACCCGGCACGCTCCCTGGGTGTCAGCCGAGTCCCATGTGGGCGGACCGGACGTGTGCGAGCGACCGCGCGAGTGCACCCCGGGCGACGGCGTCGCGACCGACGGTCGACGGGGCGAACACCACCGGGTGCCGGAGCTGTGGCGTGACGATCTCGTCGAGCGCGGCGCAGAACACCTCGGCAGCCGGCAGGACCTCGCCACCGACGACGACGACCTCGGGGTCGATCGTCGTCACGAGCTGCACGACGCCGGGTGCCACGTCGGCCGCGAACGCACGGACGGTCTCGACGGCCGACACCGAGCCCTGGGCCGCCGCGGCGAAGACGGACTCGAGGTCCGTGCCGGACGGGATCCGGGCCTCCAGGCGGGCGGGTGCGGCGGGCCAGCCGGTCGAAGCGATGCCGCCCATCTCGCCGGCCGCACCGCGTGCACCGCGCGCCAACGAGCCGTCGACCACCAGGGCGGCACCGATCTGCCGACCCATCACCAGGTACAGGGCGTCCCGGACGCCGTGGAACCGCCCCCACCGCGCCTCGGCCGTGGCCGCCAGCTTGGCGTCGTTGTCGAAGAAGGTGGCGACCCCGGGGAAGAGGTCCTGGATCCGGCCGGGCACCCGCCGCTCGACCCACTCCGGCACCGCGACCGTGTAGTCGATCGCGCCGTCGCGGTCGACGACCGCCGGGACCCCGAACGTGGCACCGAGCACCGGCGCACCACCGGCGGAGCCACCGACCGTGCCACCGACGGACGCCGTCAGCCGACGGACGACGTCCTGCACGCTCGACCAGGCCTGTTCGGCGTCGGCGAGGTCGGTGTAGCGCTCCTCGACGCGTGCGAGCGTGACGCCGCGCAGGTCCGCGCGCACGCCGACGATCCCGTGCAGGCCGAGGTCCACGCCGAGCACGGAGCCGGCCGACGCGTCCGCGGCGAAGCGCTTGGCGCGACGACCGGCCTTGTTCGGGGTGGCGATCGCCTCGGCCTCGGTCACCCAGCCCTCGTCGACCAGGTCGGCGAGCGCCGCCTCGACCGTGGGGCGGGAGAGTCCGACCGTGCGCCCGAGCTCGGTGACCGTGCGGGAGACGTCATCGCGCAGGAGCTCGTCGAGGATCGCCCGCGAGTTCATCTGCCGCAGGACGCCGGGGGTCGTCCCCACGACACCGGGGGTCGTTGACACGGTCTGCTCCACGGTCATAGCCTCCACATTACGAAAGATCATTGAGGAATGGTGGCTCCGACATGCTCGTCCCACGACCGCGCCGCACCGCTCCCGGTGTCGGGGCCTTCGCGATCACCCCGTCGACCCGGATCGCCGCCGACCCGGCGAGCGAGTCCGTCCGACTGTACCTGCAGCAGACCCTGCGGGGATCGACCGGGCTGCCGGCGCGGGACGCCCTCGACGACACGGCACCGGGGACCGGCACGATCGCGCTGCGCGTCGCCGACGACCCGTCCCTGCCCGCGGGCCCGACGACGCCGGAGGGCGACCGGGCGGAGTCGTTCCGCCTCACGGTGACGCCGGACGGCATCGACGTCGTCGGCGGTTCGCCCGCCGGGGTCTTCTACGGCGTGCAGGCCCTGCTGCAGCTGCTGCCCCCGGACGTCTACCGCCGCGGCCGGGTCGCGACCGGTCCGTGGTCCGTCCCCGCCGTGGTCGTCGAGGACGCCCCCGCCTTCGCCTGGCGCGGCGTGATGCTCGACGTCGCCCGGCACTTCCGGACGAAGCACGAGGTCATGCGGGTGGTCGACCAGCTCGCCGCGCACCGGATCAACCGCCTGCACTTCCACCTCACCGAGGACCAGGGGTGGCGCATCGAGATCCGGAAGTACCCGCGCCTGACCGAGGTCGGGTCCTGGCGTCGGGAGTCCCAGGTCGGCGCGCACGTCCCCGGGCCGGACGGCACACTCGTCGTCGCCGGGTTCGACGGCCGCCCGCACGGCGGGTACTACACGCAGGACGACGTCCGCGAGATCGTGGCCTACGCGGCCGACCGGTTCGTCACCGTCGTCCCCGAGATCGAGACCCCCGGGCACGTCCGCGCGGCACTGGCGGCCTACCCGTCGCTCGGCGTCACGGGCGAAGCGGTCGAGGTGTGGACGGAGTGGGGCATCGCCGACGACGTCCTGAACGCCGAGGACGCCACGATCGACTTCTTCAAGGACGTCCTGGACGAGGTCATCGCACTCTTCCCCTCCGGCTACATCGGCATCGGCGGCGACGAGTGCCCGAAGGTGCAGTGGGAGACCGACCCGCGCACCCAGGAGCGCATCCGCGAGCTCGGGCTGCAGGACGAGGAACAGCTGCAGGCCTGGATCATCGGACAGCTCGCCGCACACGTCGAGTCGCACGGCCGGCGGGCGTTCGGGTGGGACGAGATCCTCGAGGGCGGCACGCTCGACCCCTCGGCGACCGTGGTCTCCTGGCGCGGGCTGACCGGCGCACGGACCGCCGCCCGCCGCGGGCACGACGTCATCTCGTCGCCGGACGACCAGGTGTACCTCGACTACCGCCAGAGCGACCTGTCGACCGAGCCGATCCCGGTGTCGATCGTGCTCACCGTCGACGACGTCTTCGCCTTCGACCCGGTGCCGTCGGGGCTCACCGACGACGAGCGCGCCCACGTCATCGGCGGCCAGGGCAACATGTGGACGGAGCACGTCGACTCCGCCCGTCGGCTCGACTACCAGCTCTTCCCCCGCGTCGCCGCCCTTGCCGAGGCACTGTGGTCGGCCGACGTCACCGGGCCGCGCGACCTCGCCGAGTTCCGCGGACGCCTGGCCGAGCACACCGCCCGGCTCGAGGCCATGGGCATCGAGTACCGGCACGAGGCCGGGCCGTTCCCGTGGGAGCAGCGGCCGGGCGTGCCGGGGCGCCCGCACTCGCGCGAGGAGCGTGCGGCGTACATCGACGCGGTGACGGCGAACATCGCCGAGTAGCACGCGTCGCGCGGTCGCGACACCCCGCGCGGTTCCGCCGAGCGGTCAGGTTCCGACGCGTGGGTGCCACGCCAACGACGCGACGTGACCGCCCGACGCGCGGCCGGCGGTGCGTCGCGACCACACGACGGAC
>NZ_MJGT01000046.1:0-26758 GCF_001864975.1 Curtobacterium sp. MMLR14_002 | reverse complement strand
TGGCACCGGGCCTCCCGTCGTTCCCGGGGCCGCGTCGACTACGCGGCGACCGGTGCGCGCTGGCCCACCGTCTCGCCGGCCACGGCAGCCTCACCGGCCGCAGCGGCCTCGTCGACGGGGCGACGACGGACCCACTTCTTCAGGGCGACGAGCACACCAGCCGAGATGAACGCACCGAGCACGACCGCCCCGAGCCAGGCCCAGAAGTTGCCGATGGCGAAGAACACGAACACGCCACCGTGCGGTGCGCGTGACGTGACGCCGACCGCCATCGAGAGCGCACCGGTGACCGCAGCCCCGACCATCGAAGCCGGGATGACGCGGAGCGGGTCCGCTGCGGCGAACGGGATCGCGCCCTCGGAGATGAAGGACAGGCCGAGCAGGTAGGCGGCCTTGCCGTTCTCACGCTCCGGCTTCGTGAAGCCCTTGCGGTAGAAGAGCGTCGAGGCGAGTGCCATCGCGAGCGGCGGCACCATGCCGGCACCCATCACCGCGGCCATGATCTCGAACGGCACCACGTTCGTGGCGGTCCCGGCACCGAGCCCGGCGACGGCGAACGCGTACGCCACCTTGTTCACCGGACCACCGAGGTCGAACGCCATCATCAGGCCGAGGATGATCCCGAGCAGGACGGCCGAGGCACCCGACAGGGAGTTGAGCCAGGCGGTGAGCTCGGTCATGACCCAGGCGATCGGGCCACCGAGCACCAGGAGCATGAGGCCCGAGGCGATGATCGACGCGAACAGCGGGATGATCACGACCGGCATCAGGCCACGCAGCCAGCGCCAGGTCGGGATGCGCCCGATCCAGTACGCGGCGGCACCGGCGATGAGGCCACCGACCAGACCACCGAGGAACCCGGCGTTCATGAACACGGCGATCGACCCGGCCACGAAGCCCGGTGCGATGCCCGGACGGTCGGCGATGGCGTAGGCGATGTACCCGGCGAGTGCTGCGACCAGGAACCCGAGCGACACCGACCCGATCTGGAACGCGGCGGCGCCGAGGTAGTAGCCGAGGCCCTCCGGCGGCAGGTTCAGCAGGGTGTAGTTGGTGAGCGTGAAGACGGCGTTGTTCTGGCCCGAGTCACCGTGGGTCAGCGCGATGCCGTACCCGGAGAGCAGGAAGCCGAGCGCGATGAGCAGCCCGCCGCCGGCCACGAACGGGATCATGTAGCTGACGCCGGTGAGGAGCCAGCGCTTGAGCGACTGGCCGAAGTGCTCGTTCTTGGCCGTGGACTCGCCCTCGACGGCGGCACCACCCTGCACGCGTGCGGCGTGCGGGTCCTCCGAGGCGCGGATGGCCTCGGCGATCATCTTGTCGGGCTCGTCGACACCGCGCTTGACGGGTCCGGACACGAGCGGCTTGCCGGCGAACCGACCGCGGTCGCGGACGTCGACGTCGACCGCGAACACGACGGCGTCGGCACGGGCGATGAGGGCCGGGTCGAGGGGTTCGACCTGCGAGGACCCCTGCGTCTCGATGTGCATCTCGGCACCGGCACGCTGGGCGGCGGCGACGAGGGCGTCGGCCGCCATGTAGGTGTGCGCGATGCCGGTCGGGCAGGCGGTGACGCCGACGAAGACCTTGCGGCCCGCCTCCGGCGCGGTGGCCGGTTCGGAGGCACCACTCGCCTTCCCGACGCCTGCCTCGGCCACTTCGCCGCTCACCTCGTTGTCGACCAACCGGACGATCTCGTCGGGGGTGGTCGCGGCACGGAGCGCGGCCGTGAAGTCCTCGCGGATGAGCGCGCGGGCCAGGGTCGAGAGGACCGTCAGGTGGTCCTTGTCCGCCCCCTCGGGCACGGCGATCATGAAGACGATGTCGGCGTCACCGTCCGGGGCGCCGAACGGCACCTTCCGGGCCAGGCGCGAGAACGCCAGCGTCGGCTCGGACACCGACGCCGACCGGGCGTGCGGGATGGCGATGCCACCGGGGACGCCCGTTCCGACGCTCGCCTCGCGCTTGATGGCGTCGTCGGCGAGCGTCGCACCGTCGGCGGCGCGGCCGGTCGCGGCGACGCGGTCGGCGAGCACCCGGATGACGTCGGTCGACGTGGCGCCGAGGTCCTCGTCGAGGCCGACGAGCTGTGCGCTGATGAGGCGCGGACTCGAGTCTGCGGACATGTGCTTGCTCCTTCGCAATGGCGCTGATCGCGCGGTGGTGCAGGTGTTCGTGGGGTGGTCGGGCGGGGTGGGGAGGGGATCAGGCGGGTTCGGGGGCCGGGTGCGTGTGGAGCACCCGGACGGAGACCGCCGTCGGGTCGGTGTGGTCGAGTGCCGGCACGTCACTGCCGGGCAGGGCTGCGGCCGCGGCACCGGTGGCGACGGCCTGTGCGAGACGCTGCTCGGGTGCGGCTCCGGCGACCTCGGCGAGCAGGTAGCCGGCGAGGGAGGAGTCCCCCGCGCCGACGGTCGACCGGGCGACGATCTTCGGTGCAGCGGCGGCGAACGCGCCCTCGTCAGAGACCAGCACGGCGCCGGCGCTGCCCAGGGTGAGCAGGACCGTGCCGACGTTCTTCCGCCGCAGCCGCTGGGCTCCGGCCACCGCGGCGTCGAGGTCGCGCTCGTACTCCTCGGGGTCGCCGCCGACGACCTCGGCGAGTTCCTCGGCGTTCGGCTTCACCAGGTCGATTCGTTCGCCCGACTGCAGCAGCGCCGTGAACGGCACCCCGGACGAGTCGACGGCGATCCGGACGTCGGCACCGTGGCGGGCACGGACGGCACGGACGAGCACGGCGAGTGCGTCGTCGGGCAGACCGGGCGGCAGCGACCCGGCGACCACGACCCAGCGGGCGGCGGGGCCGGTGGCGGTCGCAGCGGCGGTGTCGGCGACCAGCGCGGCGAGGTCGTCGAGGCGGCCGGCGAGCGAGGGGCCGGGTTCGTTGAGCTTCGTCGTGGTGCCGGTCGGCTCGGTCACGGTGACGTTCGAGCGGAGGGGCGCCCCGATCGGCAGCGCGGCGGTCGGGATGCCGCGGGTGGCCAGGCCGAGCAGGACCGGGTCGAGCTCGTCGCCGGGCAGGACGGCGACGGTGTCCCCGCCACTCGCGACGACCACGCGGGAGACGTTGACGCCCTTGCCGCCGGGTTCCGCGGTGGACCGGGTCGCACGCTGGACGGCGCCGCGCTGCAGTTCGCCGGCGAGCTCGATCGTGCGGTCGAGGGACGGGTTCGGGGTGACCGTGACGATGCGGGCGTTCATGCGACGACCACCTCGACGTCGGCGTCGGCGAGCGCACCGGCGAGGTCGGCCGGGGGCTGTTCGTCGGTGACGAGCGTGTCGATCTCGTCCAGGCGCGCGAACCGCATCAGGGCCTCGACGCCGTGCTTGGCGGCGTCGGCGAGCACCACGGCCCGTCGGGCGGCGAGCACGTAGGCGCCCTTCACGGCGGCCTCGTACTCGTCCGGGGTGCTCAGACCGAAGCCGGCGGACAGGCCGTTCGTGCCGATGAACGCCACGTCGGGCCGGAGCGCGCCGATCTGCTCGACGGTGGCCGTGCCGACCGCGGCGCTCGTGACACCACGCACGCGGCCGCCGAGCAGGTGCAGTTCGAGGTGCTCGCTGTGCTGCAGGGTCGCGGCGATCGGCACCGAGTTCGTGATGACGGTGATGGTCGAGCCGGCGACCTCGGGCTCCCAGCGGGCGAGTTCGGAGGCGACGGCGGCGCAGGTGGTGCCGGCGTCGAGGGCGATCGAGCCGGTGAAGGTCGGCGGCACCAGGCGCATCGCGGCGCGGGCGATGGCGGACTTCGCGGTGCCGTGCTGCCCCTCGCGCTCAGCGACGCTGAGTTCCACGACGCTCGAGCGGCCGACGGGGACCGCTCCCCCGTGCACCCGGCGCAGGACCCCGGCGGACTCGAGGGCGTCGAGGTCACGGCGAACGGTCTCGGTGGTGACGTCGAAGTGCTCGGCCAGACCGGCGACCGACACGCGACCGGCGGACTGCAGCTCGGCGGCGATGGCGGTGTGCCGCTCGGTTGCGTACATGCCCGAACTCCTTCGTTCCGTTGGGTTTCGAGCACTGTACGTCTGAAACCCACAAGAACGCAACCGTTCCGTCATGCAACCAACACGTTCACAGGTGCCGGTCGTCCGAGCGCTACCCCTTCACGGCACCCGCCGTCATCCCGCTGACCAGCCGGCGCTGCACGATGAGGAAGAACACCACGACCGGGATCGAGAACAGCACGCTCGCCGCCATCAGCCCACCGAAGTCGGTCCCCTTGTTCGTCGAGAACCCGGCGAGCCAGACCGGCAGCGTGTACATCCCCTGGTCCTTGAGCATCACGTACGCGATCAGGTAGTCGTTCCACGCCGCGATGAACGCGAAGACGCTCGTGGCGATGACCCCGGGCATGACGAGCGGGAACAGCACGCTCCACAGGATCCGGAAGGTGCCGGCGCCGTCGACCTTCGCGGCCTCTTCGATCTCGACGGGGACGGCCACGAAGAAGCCGCGCATCACCCAGATCGAGAACGGCAGCACGCTCGCCACGTACGCCAGGATCAGCCCGACGTAGCTGTTCAGCAGCCCGAGGGTCTGGAACGACAGGAACAGCGGGATGAGCAGTGCGCCGGACGGGATCATCTGCACGAACAGGATCGCGACCAGGATCGCCCGCCGTCCGCGGAACCGGAACCGCGACAGTGCCGCCGACGCCAGGAACCCGACGACGATCGACAGCAGCACGGCCGCCACCACGACGATGGTGGAGTTGCGCAGGTAGACCAGGAAGCCCTCCTGCGTGAGCGCCCGCGTGAAGTTGTCGAGCGTCGGGTGCAGCGGCGCCCAGATCGGGGTCATCGTGGTGACCTCGTCGGCGGGCTTGAAGGCCGTGTTCACCATCCAGTAGATCGGGAACACCCAGACCAGGCAGAACACCACGGCGATGGTGTTCGCGACGATGCGCGGCTTGCGTTTGCGCACCCGCACGGGGCCCGGCGCGGATGCGCTGCCCGCACGGGGCGCCGTTCTCGAGACGGTCACAGGTCCTCCTCACCGCTGCGGACGAGCCGGCGGATGTAGTAGCTGGTGAGCACCCCGAGGATCAGGGTCGAGATCACGGCGATCGCCGCGCCCTGCCCGTAGGCGTTGGACACGAACGACTGCACGAAGGTCCAGATGCCGAGGGTCAGCGTGGCCTCCTCCGGTCCGCCCCGGGTGAGCAGCCAGATCTGGTTGAAGACGTTGAAGTCCCAGATCACCGACAGGATCGACACGAGCAGCAGCGTCGGCGCGAGGGCCGGCAGCGTGATCGCGCGGTACATCGTCCAGACCGAGGCCCCGTCGAGCGCACCGGCCTCGTAGTACTCCGGCGCGATCTGGGACTGCGCGGCGTACAGCGTCAGCGCCACGAACGGCACGGCCTGCCAGATGACGAGCGTCAGCACGATCGTGTACGCCTGCCCCGGGTGCGACGCCCAGTTGTCCTGCGTGTGATCCCCGAACACCCGCAGCTGCGTGATGAGCCAGTTGAGCACGCCGTAGAACGGCTGGAAGAGCCACTGCCAGACCAGGCTCGAGGCCACGTTCGGCATCGCCCAGGCCAGCACGAGCACGACGCTGACGATCGTGCGCATCGCGACCCCGAGACGGGTGAGCAGCTGCGCCACCCCCATGCCGATGACGATCGTGCCGAGGACCATCGCGCCCGTCACGAGCACGGTGCGCAGGATGACCGGCCAGAACGACGCATCCGCCAGGACGTCCGTGTAGTTCGTCAGCCCGGTGAACCCGGCCTGCCCGGTGAAGATCGCCCGCAGCCCGTAGTCCTGGAACGAGATGACGACGAGCCGGACGAGCGGGTAGACGACGAGGGCCAGGAGCAGCAGTGCCGCCGGGGCCAGCAGGACGAGCGGCGCCCGCGACCCGACCGGCGACCGACGACCCGTGCCCCGCCCGCCTCGACGGGAACCCCGCGACGGACCCTGAACCGGCCCGCCAGCCTGCCCGTCGGCCTGCCCGCCGGCGACCGGCGCGGACTGCTCCGCGTCGGTCACCGGTTCCGCGGTGGACGTCATCGCCTACGGCTGCGCGTTCAGCGCGGTCGTGAGGTGCTTCGAGAAGCCCTCGGCGGCCTGCTCCGGCGACTTCCGGCCGGTGGCGACGTCGGCGAACATCGACTGGAACGAGGCGTCACCCTCGATGGTGGCCCAGCCCGGGGTGGCCGGGGTCGGTCGGCTCGTACCGGCCGCCTCGAAGTACGGCTTGTGCAGCTCGTCGACGTCGCCGGCGACCGCGTCGAGCAGCTCGGTGGAGTTCGGCTCCCAGCCGTCGACCCCGAACACCTGGTCCTGCTGGAACTCCTTCGAGGTCAGGATCTTCAGGTAGTAGAGCGCGAGCTCCTGGTTCTCCGCCTTGGCCGGGATCCCCAGGTCGGAGCCACCGAGGAACACCGGCTGCGTCTTCCCCGCCGTGGACGACGGCATCGGGAACGTGCCGATGCGATCGGCGAGCTCCGGCTTCGCCGTGGTGATCGAGCCGATCTCCCAGGCGGACCCGAGGAACGCCGAGGTGTTGCCCTGTGCGAAGACGTCGCTCTGCGAGGGCTTGTCGGTGTTGATGTCCTGGGTGGACTTCGCCGAGTACGTGTTCTGGAAGTCCTTCCAGGCGGTCAGCCCCTTGACCGCGTCCGCGGAGTCGAGCGTGCCGGTCCACTTGCCGCCCTTGTCCGTGGCGATCTCGCCGCCGGCGTCCCAGACCCACTGCAGCCCGCCGTACCAGTACTGCCCGGGCATGTAGAAGGCGGAGAAGTCACTGGCCGGGTTGGCGGCCTTGACCTTGTCGAGGTCGGCGGTGAGCTCGTCGTAGGTGGTCGGCACGTCGGTCACGCCGGCGTCCTTCCAGACCTGCTTGTCGTAGACCACGGCCCGGTTGCCGGCGAACAGCGGCGCCCCGTAGAGCTTGCCGTCGACGGTGGCGGGGCCCTCGAGCCCGGTGAGCCAGGTCTGGCCGTCCTTGAGCTCGTCGCGGTACGGCGTCAGGTCGGTCAGCCCGCCGGCTGCCGCGTAGACCGGCACCTGCGTGTTGCCGAGGTCGACGACGTCGGGGGCGTCGCTCTGCGCGAGCGCCGTGGTGAGCTTGGTGGTGATCCCGTCCCACTGCTGGGTCTGGATCTTCACCTTCGCCCCGGTGTCGGCGGTGAACTGCTTGCCGGCGGCGTCGAGCACCTTGTCGCTCAGGTCGCCGTTCATCATCCAGACGGTGATGGTCTTGCCCTTGCCATCGGGTGTGCCGATGGACTTCGTGCCGCCGTCGGAAGCGGCGTTGCTCCCGGCGGAGCACCCGGTGAGGGCGAGCGCGCCTGCGAGGGCGAGCGCACCGAGTGCGGCGAAACGCGTTCGTGTCACGATGACTCCCTTGGTCCGACCTTTATGAAAGGACGTTGCGTATTCGCAATAGAAGACCCTGCACGGCCCCTTGTCAACCGTTGGACCGGTCCCTGTGACCGCTTTCGATCCGCGTGTTTCCGGGGCATCACGGATGTCGAACAGATCGACGCAGATGCTTGACCAGGTGGTCATGACCAGGCATGATCTGCGACTCGCGTCCGGTGTGGGGAAGCGACCGCCTGGAGGCCCGGTGCCGGTCCGCCGGACCGGCACCGGGCCTCCCGTGCGCGCCTCCACCGCACGCGTCAGACGGCCGCCAGGGCGGACGTCGGCGGGATCCGCGCCGCGCGTGCCGCCGGGTAGAGCCCGGAGACCCCGCCGATCACGACCGTGGCACCGAGTCCCCCGACGACGGCCCACACCGGCAGTGCGACCGGCCAGCCCTGCGTGACGGCGAAGACGACCGTCACCGCGACGCCGAGCACGACGCCGGCCAAGCCGCCCAGGAACGACAGCAGCAACGACTCGACCAGGAACTGGTCGCGGATGCTCCGACGACGGGCCCCCAGCGCACGGCGGACGCCGACCTCGGCGCGGCGTTCCAGGACGGTGATCACCATCGTGTTCGCCACCCCGATGCCCCCGACGAGCAGGGCCACCCCGCCGATGCCGACCAGCAGCCCGGTGAAGGAGTCGTCCGTGGCGTCCTTCGCGGCCAGCGCGTCCGACGGCCGTGTCACGCCGACGTCCTGCGGTGCCCCGGGTCGGACCGCACCGGCGAGCAGGTCCCGCGACCGTTCGACGTTCGCCGGGTCGACGCGCGTGTAGACCGCGGTCGGGGCTCCGTCGAAGCCCAGCTGCCCGGCGAACCCGCGGGGCACGAACACCCGCGAGTCGAGGTCCTCGGCGAGCGCGACGCGGTCGAGCACCCCGACCACCTGCACCCACCGCCCGCCGATCCAGACCCGGCTGTCCGGATGCAGGTCCTCCATGCCGAGGACCGCGGCCGCCCGTGCCCCCAGCACGACCTGCGGCGGCGCCCCGGCGGCGGCGTCGATCCACCGCCCGGCTGCGAGCTGCCCGCCGAGGACCCGTGGCACGTCGCCCCACGCGGCGAGCACCCCGAGGCCCTTCGTCTCGGGCGCCGGCACGCGGTCGTTCCGGTACACGCCGGTGTCCGGCACGGTGCCGACGGCGGCGGCCGACTCGACGTCGTCCTGCCGCAGCACCGACTCGAGTGCGGTGGACGGCAACGGGACCGGTTCGCCGAGGCCCTGCGCCTGGGTGAGGGTGAGCACGTTCGTGCCGAGCGTGTCGAGCACCTGGTCGACCTTCGCCTTGCTCGACGACGAGATCCCGACGACCGCGAGCATCGCCGCGATGCCGATCGCGATGCCCAGCGCCGACAGCACGACACGTCCGGGCCGGGTCCGCAGCCCGAAGACGCCGAGGCGGAGCAGGTCGACCGCACCCACGGACCGACGCCGGCTCATCGGGTGACCTCGGGCTCGATCATGCCGTCGCGCATCCGGACCTGTCGTGGCAGCGACGCCGCCAGGTACAGGTCGTGCGTGATGACCACGACCGTCGTGCCCGCCGCGTTGAGCTCGCGCAGGAGCTCGACCACCGCGGCACCGGACGCCGTGTCGAGCGCACCCGTCGGTTCATCGGCGAGCAGGATCGTCGGGTCGCCGACGACGGCCCGCGCGATGGCGACGCGTTGGCGCTCCCCGCCGGAGAGCTGGTGCGGTCGGTGGTCCACCCGGTGTGCCAGGCCCACGCGGCCCAGGGCCTCGACCGCCAGACGGTGCCGTTCGCGCCGGGGCACGCCCTGGTAGAGCAGGCCGTCGGCGACGTTCTCGGTGGCGGTCGCGCCGGCCTGCAGGTGGAAGTGCTGGAAGACGAACCCGATGTGGTCAGCACGGAGTCCGGACAGGGCGTCGTCGGACATCGTCGCGACGTCGTTGCCGGCGATCGTCACCGTGCCGGACGTGGGACGGTCGAGGGTCCCGACGACGTTGAGCATCGTCGACTTGCCCGACCCCGACGGCCCGACGACCGCGACGAGTTCACCCGCGGTGACCTCGAGCGACACCCCGCGCAGGGCCCCGACGTCGCCGTAGGTCTTCGTGACGTCCCGGAGCGACAGCACGGCGGCGGATGGCAGCACGGCGGCGTTCATCCGGGCACCACCACGCGGTCGCCGGCGGCCAGGTCACCCGTGACCGCGATCCGTCCGTCCGCGCTGAAGCCGGGCTCGATCCGGACCCGCTCCGTCGTGCCGTCCCGCTGCACGACGTCGACGGCGTACCGGCCACCGGCGCCCGCGACGAGTGCGGCGACCGGCACGGACAGGACGTCGTGCTCGGTGGTGCCCTTCGCGTCGACCTGCGCGGACGCTGCCGCGGGCAGCCTGCGCTTCCCCGGGTCGAACGACACCGAGACGTCGACGGCCGTGCCGCCGTCCTCGCTCGTCGTCGGCTGCACGTCGACGACGGAACCGGGCATCGCCGCCCCAGCGCCGTTCACCCGGACCTCGACGTCGGTGCCGACCGCGAGCCGTTCCGCGTCGCGCTGGGGCACGGTCGCCGTGACGACACGCCGGGTGCTCGTGACCTGCAGGACGTCGGCCGCCGCACCCGCGCCGGCCGCCGCACCAGCGCCACCACCAGCGCCACCGGCACCCGCTCCCGCTCCGGCTCCGCCGGCGATCCGCTCCCCGAGCCGACCGTCGACCGAGGCGACCCGGACCGCGCCGTCCACGAAGGCGACGTCGTCCGCCGTCAGCACCCCGGTCACCTCGTGTCCGCGGTCCTGCTGCCACTGCCGGACGGCTCGCTCGGTCCGTGGACCGAACCGGTCGTCCACGGACACGTCGTACCCGAGCGCGGCCAGGTTCTCGTTGAGCTGCCGCACGTCGGCGCCCTGCAGTCCACGCTGAAGGTCCCGCCAGAGCGGCACGGTGCCGTACATCGACCGGACGTCCCGCTCGTCGACGGCGTACAGGGCCCCGTCGCGTTCGATGACGTCACCGGCGCGGGGCAGCCTGGTGATCGTGCCGGCGGCGGGACCCGGCACCCCCGTCGCCGCGCCGTACCCGAGCGTCCCGGCGAACACCTTCGAGTCGGTCAGGTCGCCGCGCGTGACCGTGGCGGTGGCTCCGGTCGACGCGGTCCCGCCGCGCGACCCGCTGCTGGCCGAGGCTCCCGGACCGCTCGGCACCGTGGCGAGGGCCCACGTCCCGGCCCCCGCGGCCACCGCCGCGACGAGGCACACCGACACGATCACCCGGCGACGGACGCGACGGTGGGTCACGACCCGGCTCCGCCCTGGACGGCCTCGAAGGCCGCGTCGGTGCAGGTGTGGGCGGCCTCGTCGAACGCCTCTTGGTCGTCGGGCTGGAACCGGTTCTGCGCCTCCTGGTCGTCCGGGAAGTCCGGGAACCCCTGCTCCCGCAGGCACTCCGCCGTCTTCCTCGCGATCTCCTCGCTGCCCGGCATCGGTTGCGCGGCCTGCGCGTCGCCGGCCGCTGCGGAGTCGTCGAGGCAGCCCTTGAGGTCCTCCTGGTACTGCTCGGGATCGACGCCGTCGGGTGCGCTGAGCTGCATCGACCCGCCACCCGTGCCGGGGTCGGGCATGTCGTAGCCGCGGTCGCGCATGCACTCGGCGAGGGCGACGCCGGGTGCCGCACCGCCGGACGCCGCAGTCCCGCCGGCGTCCGGTGACGCGTCCGGTGACGCGTCCGAGCAGCCGACCAGGAACAGGGGCAGCAGGACGACGGCCGCGGCCGCGCTCGTCAGGGACCGGGTTCGCCGGGTGGTCGTCTTCGTGGTGTGGTTCATGCCTCCAGCACACCGGAACGGCTGTTTCGCCCCGCGTGCACGTCGGGTTGCACCGACGAAACACGGACCCGCACGAACAGCCCACCGGTCGGCCGTGCGGTGATCGACAGCTGCCACCCGTGCGCGTGCACGATGGCGGCCACGATCGACAGCCCGAGACCGCTGTGCTGCCCGCGTGCGCCGTCCGTCCCGCCGCGGCGGAACGGTTCGACGAGCAACTCCGCCTCGTCCGCCGCGACCACCGGTCCACCGTTCTCGACGACGAAGCCGTCCGGCTCCGTGGTCACCAGGACGGCGCCGCCGGGTTCGTTGTACTCGACGGCGTTGCCGACCAGGTTGCCGAGCAGCTGCCGCAGCAGCGTCGGCTCCCCCGGGACGACCAGGCCGGGAGGCCCGGTGCAGCGCTCGTGGGTCAGCGTCACCCCCGCCTCGGCCGCGTCCCGGGCCGCTCCCGCGACGACCTCGGCGGTCACCTCGTCGAGGTCGACGGCGCGCGTCGCGCCCGCCAGGCCACGATCGGCCTCGGCGAGCACGAGCAACGACTCGACCAACCGCTCGGTGCGGCGGTTCTGCTCCAGCAGCTCCGCCCGGACCGCTCGGACCTCCGCGGGGTCGGCGTCGTCGTGCAGGCCGATCTGCACCGCCGCGCGCTGCACCGCCAGGGGCGTCCGGAGTTCGTGGGACGCCTGGGCGACGAACCGGCGCTGGCTCTCGAACGCGGTCTCCAGACGGGCCAGCAGGTCGTCGACGGTGCGCGAGAGCCGCCGGAGCTCGTCGTCGGGACCGTCCAGCGCGATGCGCTCGTGCAGGTTCGACGCCGAGATGCGGTTCGTGGTCGCGGTGATCCGGTCGATGGGCCGGAGGACCCGGCGGCTGACGAGCCAGCCGATGCCCCCGGCCGCGACCCCGGCACCCGCGATCCCGATCGCGGACCACTGCCACTGCTGCACGGCCACGAGCCGGATCACCGCCACCGCACCGTCGTCGTCGGTTCCGTCGATCTCGATCGGCGCCGGAGCGGTCGTGGCACCCGGCGATCCGGACGGCGGGCGCTGCACGGCCGCGGTGTCGAGGCCGGCACCGACACCGGCCAACGACATGGTGTTCGTGAACAGGACGACCCCGGTCGCGAGCGCCATGGCCGCGAGCGCGAACGTCAGGGCCGTCCGGGTCCGGATGCTCCAGCCCCGGGCCCACCGGCTCACAGCGCGTAGCCCTGGCCGGGCACCGTCCGGATCGGGTCCGGGTCCCCGAGCTTCCGGCGGAGCTTCGACATCGTCACGCGGACCGCGGCGGTGAACGGGTCGGTGTTCACGTCCCAGACCTTCTCGAGCAGGTGCTCGGCGGAGACGATCCGACCGTCCGCGCGGAGGAGGGTCTCGAGCACCCCGAGTTCCTTCGAGGTCAGGTCGAGCGGCCGTCCGTCGCGCGTGGCCATCCGCCGGTTCGTGTCGACGACGAACCCCGCACGCTCGAGCACCGGGGCGACGGGTGCGACGCTCCGCCGACCGAGTGCGCGGACCCGGGCGACGAGTTCCGGGTACTCGAACGGCTTGGTCAGGTAGTCGTCGGCACCGAGCTCGAGCCCGTGCACACGGTCGCTCAACGTCGTCGCGGCGGTGAGCAGGAGGATCCGTGTGAGCGCGCCGCGCGCGGTGAGCCGCCGTGCGACCTCGTCGCCGTGCAGCCCGGGGACGTCACGGTCGAGCACGACGACGTCGTAGTCGTGCACCGCCAGCAGCTCGTCGGCGTCGTCGCCGCGGTAGGCGACATCCACCGCCATGTCCTGCCGGGACAGGCCCGTCGCGACCAGGTCGGCGAGGGCCCGTTCGTCGTCCACCACGAGTACGCGCATCGATACATCACACGTGACGTACCTTTGCCGGACCTGGGAAGCCGGATCAGGCGTCGAACGGCACCTCACCGTGGTCACTGACGCCGGCACGCTGCCGGTAGGACAGGTGTCCGCCGAGGTACCCGCCGACACTGACGACGGCGAGACCCGCGAAGCCGAGCAGCTTGCCGGCACCGTGGTTGCCGCGCTTCCGCTGCAGCCACGACAGGCCGTACAGCGACAGGCCGGTCCAGTTCACGGCCTGGTGCACCCATCCGGTGCGGAGCTGCTCGCGGTTCAGCTCGGACCAGTCGACGTAGCCGGCGACCGAGGCGCTGCTCGCCGAGACGACCCCGACGCCGACCAGGGTCTTGGCCGCCTTCGCGTTGCCCTTCCCGCCGACCAGGTCGAGCACCGCGGCGGAGATCCAGGCACCGAGGGGCACCTGCACCATGAGCGGGTGGATCGGGTGGCCGAACGGCACACCGTGCAACAGCTGGCGCAGCGCCTTCGGCTTGGCGAGGGCGTTCACGACGGCACGGTCGATGTCGACGGCCTTGTCGAGCACACTCGCGTGCTCGACGGCGTCGGTGAGGCGACGGATCGCGCGGATCTCAGGCATGCCGTGGACGGTAGACGAACGGCCCGTCACCGGTCCCAGGAACCGGTGACGGGCCTCCTGTCCGTCTTGGTGGGCTACTCCTCGACGATCTCGGCCAGCTCGAAGGGCTCGACCGTCAGGCCGTCGCCGTCCGCCGCGACGTCCACCCGGACGGTGTCACCGTCGCGGACGTCACCCGACAGGATGGCGCGCGCCAACCGGTCGTCGATCTGCCGCTGCATCAGGCGGCGGAGCGGCCGCGCACCGTAGAGCGGGTCGTACCCGCGCTCGGCCAGCCAGCCGCGTGCCTCGGGAGTGACGGCGAGCTCGAGTCGGCGGTCGGTCAGACGGCGGGCCAGCCGGTCGACGTAGAGCGACACGATCTGCCCGAGGTCGTCGGCCGTCAGGGCCTGGAACACCACGATGTCGTCGAGGCGGTTGATGAACTCCGGCCGGAACGCCTGCTGCACGAGCTCACGGACCGCCTCTTCCCGCTGCGCGTCGCTCAGGGACAGGTCGGTCATGAACTGCGATCCCAGGTTCGACGTCAGCACGAGGATCGTGTTCCGGAAGTCGACCGTGCGCCCCTGGCCGTCGGTCAGTCGCCCGTCGTCGAGCACCTGCAGCAGCACGTCGAACACCTCGGGGTGGGCCTTCTCGATCTCGTCGAGCAGGATCACCGAGTACGGACGGCGGCGGACCGCCTCGGTGAGCTGTCCACCGGCCTCGTACCCGACGTACCCGGGCGGGGCACCGATCAGGCGGGCCACGGAGTGCTTCTCGCCGTACTCGCTCATGTCGATGCGGACGAGGGCCTTCTCGTCGTCGAACAGGAACTCGGCGAGCGCCTTGGCCAGCTCGGTCTTGCCGACGCCGGTCGGGCCGAGGAACAGGAACGAACCCGTCGGGCGGTCCGGGTCGGAGATGCCGGCGCGGGTGCGACGGACGGCCTCGGACACGGTGGTCACGGCGGTGCGCTGCCCGATGATGCGGCGGCCGAGCTCGCTCTCCAGGTGCAGGAGCTTCTCGGTCTCGCCCTGCAGCAGCCGGCCGAGCGGGATGCCCGTCCACTGCGCGATGACGGCGGCGATGTCCTCGTCGGTGACGCTGTCGTTCACCATCCGGTCGGCGCTCTCGGCCTGTTCGGCGGCGGCGAGCTCGGCCTCGATGCGGGGCTTCTCGCCGTACTCCAGGCGGGAGACGAGTTCGTAGTCGGCCTCGCGCTGGGCTCGCTGCGACCGCATGTTCAGGTCGTCGAGCTGCTGCTTGAGCTCACCGATCCGGTTCAGGCTCGCGCGCTCGGCCTGCCAGCGCTGCTCGAGCTCGGCCAGCCGTTCCTCGCGGGTGCGCAGCTCGTTGCGCAGGGTCTCGAGCCGGGCCTTGGAGGCGTCGTCCTTCTCCTGCTTGAGCGCGAACTCCTCGACACGCAGACGGTCGACGTTCCGCTTCAGCTCGTCGATCTCGACCGGGCTGGAGTCGATCTCCATGCGGAGTCGGCTCGCGGCTTCGTCGATCAGGTCGATGGCCTTGTCGGGCAGCTGCCGGCCGGAGATGTACCGGTTCGACAGGCTCGCGGCCGCGACCAGTGCGGAGTCGTTGATCGTCACCTTGTGGTGCGCCTCGTAGCGCTCCTTGAGCCCGCGGAGGATCGCCACGGCGTCCTCGACGCTGGGCTCACCGACGTAGACCTGCTGGAAGCGTCGTTCGAGCGCGGCGTCCTTCTCGATGTACTCGCGGTACTCGTCGAGGGTCGTTGCGCCGATGAGCCGGAGCTCCCCGCGGGCGAGCATCGGCTTGAGCATGTTCGACGCCGCGACGGAGCCCTCGCCGCCGCCGGCACCCATCAGGGTGTGCAGCTCGTCGATGAACGTGATGACCTGCCCGTCGGAGTCGTTGATCTCCTTGAGCACGGCCTTGAGCCGCTCCTCGAACTCGCCGCGGTACTTGGCGCCGGCGATGAGGGCGGAGATGTCGAGCGAGATGAGTCGCTTGTCCTTGAGGGAGTCGGCGACGTCGCCGGCGACGATGCGCTGCGCGAGCCCCTCGACGACGGCGGTCTTGCCGACGCCGGGCTCGCCGATGAGCACCGGGTTGTTCTTGGTGCGGCGCGTCAGCACCTGGGAGACGCGCCGGATCTCGGAGTCGCGGCCGATCACGGGGTCGAGCTTGCCGCTGCGGGCGATCGCCGTGAGGTCGATGCCGTACTGCTCGAGGGCGGTCTTCTGTCGTTCTTGGGAGTCAGGAGCGCCCTGGAGGTTCGCCATGCGTTCCGTCCTTTCGTTGCGGTGGTCCTGGAGTTGAGTCTACTCCACTCAACTTACGTGCGCTCCGGGACATTCCGGATCCCGACGGCGCAGACGACGGCACCGGCCGCCAGCAGGAGCGCCATCACCACCATGGCCCGGTGCAGCCCGTCGACGCTCACCTCACCGCCGAGCACCACGCCGGCCAGTGCCACCGTGACGAGTCCGGCGATCCGCGCGACCGCGTTGTTGACGGCCGAACCGGACCCGGCCTCGGACTGCGGCACCGACCCGAGCACCGCACTGGTCAGGGGCGTGACCATCAGGGCGATGCCCACGCCGATCAGCACCAGTCCGGGGAACACCGACAACCAGTAGCCGTTCGGGTCGTCGCCGGCGAGCAGCAGCAGGAGCGCCCCGACCGCGCCCACCGCCGGCCCGGCGGCCATGAACCACCGCGGGCCGTACCGACCGGCGAAGGACCCGACGGCGGTGGACAGCGCGAGCAGCATGATCGTCGGCGGCAGCGTCGCGAGGCCGGCGAGCCAGGCCGGGAACCGCCAGACCTCCTGCAGGAACAGGGTGACGACGAAGAACACCATGCCGAGCGCCCCGTAGATGGACAGCGTCGCGAGGTTGCCGACCGTGAAGTTCCGCGCCCGGAACAGCTCGAGCGGCACGAGCGGCGACCCCGTCGTCCGGGTCACCCGCAGTTCCCACGGCACGAACGCCACCAGCGCGGCGGCGCCGAGCACGAGCGCGCCGACCACCACGGGCGCACCCCACCCCAACCGCTCCTGCTCGATGAGGCCGAGCACGACACCGCCGACACCCACCACGGCGAGCACGGCCCCGACGACGTCGATGCGCGGGCGGACAGCGGGGTGCACGTCACCGGTGATGCGCAGGACCAGCGGGATCGTCACGGCGATCGGCACCGCGGTGAGCACGAAGACCCACCGCCACCCGATGCCGTCCACCACCAGCCCGCCGACCACGGGACCGAGGATCGTGGCCGCGCTCGACCACGCCGTCCACGTGCCGATGGCCTTCGCCTGCGCCGCCCCTCGGAACGCGGCGACGATGAGGGCGAGCGCGCTCGGCATGACGAGCGCCCCGCCGACGCCCTGCAGCGCCCGGGCGACGATGAGCACCTCACCGATCGGGGCGATCGCGCACACCACGGACGCGATCCCGAAGACCACGAGCCCCCACGTGATGATCCGGACGCGACCGAACAGGTCGGACAGGCTGCCGGCGACCAGGATGAGCGAGCCGAGGGTGACCAGGTACGCGTCGACGACCCACTGCTGCACGACGAGTCCGCCGCCGAGCTCCTGCCGGATCGCGGGGAGTGCGACGTTCACGACGCTCGAGTCGAGCCCGACGACGAACGACGCCAGGATCGCCACCACCAGCACGATCCGCCGGTCGTCCCGGAGCGGCGCGACGCCGTGCGGCACGGGGGCCGGAACGGGAACGGGAGCGGTCATGTGCTCATCCTGCGGCACCGGGTACCCCGCGGTCGATCCCGCACGACGAAGCCCCCGCGACCGATGTGGTCGCGGGGGCTGCCGACAGGACGGGGCTGGGTGTCCTAGCGCCGGGAGTCGGTGTTCGGCTGCGCGGTCGGCCCCGGGTTCAGGACCGGACCGGCGGCGGGCTCGGCGGGGACGTTCTGGACGGTGCTGTTCTGCACCGTGCCATCCGGAGCCGTGCTGTTGGCCTGCGCCTGGGCCTTCTTCTCGTCGTCGGACATCTCCTTCTTGAAGATGTTGATCGACTGGCCGAGGCCCTTGGCGAGGGCCGGGAGCTTGGTCGCGCCGAACAGCAGGATGACGATCCCGAGGATGATCAGCAGGTGAAGGCCGGTCAGGTTTCCGAGCATCATGACTCCTTGGTCTGGAACTGGTCGCCGTCCGCTGATCGTCGTCGATCACCGCGGCGGAAGTCCGTGTCCCCCCATCGTAACTCTCCCGCCCCTGGATGCCCAGGCCGGCCCTCGGAACGGACACCGTTCGTACAGGGAAGCGCAGGGCTCAGTACGCGCCCCGGGACCGGAGCACCGACGGGACGGTGCGGGCGAGGATCACGAGGTCGTGCAGGAACGACCAGTTCTCGACGTAGTGCAGGTCGAGCCGCACCCCTTCGGCCCAATCGAGGTCCGATCGGCCGCTGACCTGCCACAGACCGGTGATGCCCGGGGTCACGAGGAGCCGGCGGTCGGCGAAGTCCTCGTACAGCGCGACCTCGCGCGGCAGGGCCGGTCGGGGCCCGACCAGGCTCATCGAACCGGTGAGGACGTTCCACAGCTGCGGCAGTTCGTCGAGCGAAGTCCGGCGCAGGAACGCACCGACCCGGGTCACCCGCGGGTCGTCCTGCATCTTGAACAGCGGACCGGCGCCCTGGTTCTCGGACTGCAGGGCAGCCATGCGCGCCTCGGCGTCGACGCACATCGTCCGGAACTTCAGGATCGGGAACTCCGCGCCACCGCGACCGACGCGGACCTGCCGGAAGAAGACCGGACCGCCGTCGCCGGCGCGGACCGCCAGCGCGACCGCAGCCAGGACCGGGGCGAGCAACGTCAGGCCGAGCACGGCGCCGACGACGTCGAGTGCCCGCTTGCCCATCCGGCGACGGTAGTCGGGGGTCTCGACGTGCATGAGCGGCAGCCCGTCGACGGGGCGCTCGTGCACCCGCCCGGCGGCGATGTCGGCCAGGGGCGAGGACACCACGAGCTCGACGCCGTGCTCCTCGAGCTGCCACCCGAGGCGACGGAGGCGCGCGTGCCCACCACGGACAGCACCCGCGACGACGACGGCCGAGACGCCCTCGGCCCGCGCGTGCGCGAGCACGTCATCGATGCCGCCGACGACCGGAGCCGTCGCAGCCCCCAGGTCGACCTGAGCCCCGGCCGGAGCGCAGTCCGTGACGACGGCACGCACGCGGTAGCCCGCACTCGGCGCAGCGGCGATGCGCGCGCCCACGTACCGGACGTCCTCGGCGTCGCCGACGATCAGGACGTCCTGCAGGTGCTCACCCCGGGCGCGGCTCCGGGCCAGAACCGTCCGGACGCCCTTGCGACCGAGCGCCAGGAACGCGAGCCCCAGCGGGAACGCGATCGCGACGTACCCGCGGGCCAGGTCGAGCTGCGCTGCGTACGCCACGACCGCGACACCGGCGATGGCGACGAGGCTCGCGGTGACGAGGCGGCGGTACTCGTCGCCGCCGATGCCGGCGATCCGAGGGTCGCGGGTGCGGAACGCCGAGAGCAGCAGCATCCAGACCACGACGATGGCGGGGGTCACGACGAACTCGAACCATCCCGACCGCGGCCGGACGGATGCGAGCTCCCAGGGGAACCGCACGACGTGGGCGATGACGAACGCGGTGAGCAGCAGCACGAGGTCGAGCAGCGCCAGTGCGGGAACGAACCCTCGGCGCGCCCCCGCCGGAGCGACCGTCCGGTGCGACGCGGTGGCCGGAGCAGCCCCGGAAGGGAACGCCACGGGCACGGTCGGGGGCAGCACGGTCGGCACTGCCCCGGTGGGTGGGCGCATCGCGAGCGACATGTGGGGCCTCCTGTCGACCGGTCGACGAGGAGATCGACCGGACGCCGGAGTCGCTCAGGTCACGACATCGAGCGGCGCACCACCGAATATATCACCGTGTCGTTCTGCATATCAACGGACGAGCGCGCGGTCCAGGCTCCACAGCACGGGCGCCTCCCGGAGCGCCGGGATGTCGGCCTCGGTCACACCGCCGAGCCGGAACACCACCCGCTCGCCGGGCAGCAGCGTCATGAACCCGCGGTCGACCGTGCCGTCGGCCGCGACCCGGTCCGGCTGCACCAGCAGGTCACGGACGAGCGAGTCGGCCTCGACGGTCAGGTCCAGGCCACCGTCGACCACCGCGAACGAGGTCCGGTAGCGCGCAGGCTCCCACCGCATCGCGGCGTCGGGACCGGGGGTCCAGACCGCGCGGCGCCAGTCCATGTCCGCGATGATGAGCTCGTTGGCCGGGTCGTCCACGACACCGACCGACTCGGGCAGGGCGACGACCGCGACGCCGGCCGACGACAGCCGGACCGGCAGCGATGCCTCGGCCAGGATCGTGCCGGCCGTGGTGATCCGGCGCACCCGCACCACGCTGTCGTGCCCGGTGCGGGTCGACCGGACGGCCACCTCGACGGGCGAGGACCCGAACGCACCGGGTGAGACGCCCAGCGAGAGCGTGTCCGCGAGCTCGCCCAGGTCAGCCGTCTCGCCGACCGCAGGGGACGCACCCGGGTGATCCGGGCCTCCCGTCCGCTCCGCACCCGACGCACCCGACGCACCCGACGCGGCGACCGCGCCCGCGCCCGACGCACCAGCGGTACCGGCCGCACCCGGCGTCACCGACACCGACGACACCGGACGGATCGTCAGCAGCACGTCGTCGTACAGGCGGCGCAGCTCGTGCGCCAGCGGCTTCAGCCGCCCCGCCGAGTCGATCGCCGACCACGACGACACCGGCCACAGGTCGTTCAGCTGCCACACCACCACGCCCGTGTTGCGCGGCCAGTGCGTGCGCCAGTGCTCGATGCCGGTCGCGATCGCCCGCGCCTGCTGCAGCTGCGTCAGGTAGTGCCACGCGTCGAACGCGGCCGGGTCGACCGCGCCGAAGCGCGGCTCCAGCCCGCGTGCCAGCTTGGCCATCCCGTCCGCCGCCTTCTGGTGGTGGACCACACCGGGCGAGTCGACCCGCAGCGGCGAGTCCGTGACGGCCTCGCGCAGCGTGCGCCAGGCGGGCGGCGCCTGCCAGCCGAACTCCGACACGAAGCGCGGCACCGACTCGCGGTAGGCGGTGTCGGGCAGGCGGTTCCACACGTCCCACGAATGGTGCGTCTCGTGGTCGACCTCGTTCGCGGGCAGCGACTCGGAGCCGGACCACGGCGACGCGACCGTGTAGAAGCGCGACGGATCGACCGCGTCGACGATGGTCGGCAGCAGGTCGAGGTAGTAGTCGAGTCCCCAGCCCCGATCGCCCAGCTCCGCACCCCAGCCGTCGGCGTCGTGCAGCCAAATGTTCTCGTTGTTGCCGTTCCAGACCACCAGCGAGGGGTGGCGGGCGAGCCGGGCGACGTTGTCACGCGCCTCGGCGATGACCTCGCTGCGGATCGGCTCGACCTCGGGGTAGGCCGAGCACGCGAACGGGAAGTCCTGCCAGACGAGCAGTCCGAGTTCGTCGCAGACCTCGTAGAAGTCGCGCGATTCGTACACTCCGCCGCCCCAGACGCGCACGAGGTTCGTGCCGAGCGAGGCCGCGGCACCCAGCCGGGACTCGAGTCGGGCACGGTCGACGCGCGAGACGATGACGTCGTCGGGGATCCAGTTGACGCCCCTGACGTCGATGAGCGTGCCGTTGACGTGCACGGCGAAGGGGCGGCCGATGCCGTCGACCTGGGTCTCGATGCGGGTGGACCGGAACCCGGTGCGGAACGTGTCGCGGTCGAGCACCTCGCCGTCGACGGTCTGCAGCTCGACCACGACGTCGTACTGCGGCTGCGCGCCGTAGCCGCGCGGCCACCAGCGCCTCGCCTCGGGGACGCGCACGGTGACGACCGTCTCGTCGTCCTTCGGCGTCAGCTGCGCGCGGGACCGCTGGCGTGTGGTGCCGCCGTCCTCGGTCTCGCCGCTGACGGTGACGACGAGCACGAGGTCGTCGTCCTCGCCGTCCTGGTCCAGGTCGTTCATGCCGGAGCGCTCGACGGTGATGTGCGCGTCGAGCACCCCCTCGCCGGCTTCGACGTCCACGAGCGGGCGGACCTCGCGTAGGCGTGCGGTCGACCAGCGCTCGATCGCGACGGGCCGCCAGGGGCCGCTCGTGACCGCCGTCAGGCCCCAGTCCCAACCGAAGTTCGACGCCATCTTGCGGATGTACGGGAACGGCTCGTCGTACGGACCGGGCATGCTGCCGGCCTTCGCGGCGACCCGGCCGGCCTCGCGGTAGGGCGACTCGAACAGGATCTCGAGGTCCTTCGTGGTGCCGCCCGACCCCGTCTGCACGCGGGCGTCGAACCGGTACCGGCGGTGCATGTTGCGGGTCGTGCCCACGACGACGCCGTCCAGGCTGAGCTCCGCGACCGTGTCCAGGCCGTCGCAGACCAGGTCGACGCGCTCGTGGCCCCGCGGGTCGACGTCGACCGTGCGGCGGTAGGCCCAGTCGGCGCGGCCGACCCACTTCGCGGCCTGCTCGTTCAGGTGGAACGTCGGGTCCGGCAGCAGGCCCTCCCGCTCCAGGTCGGTGTGGACCTGGCCCGGCACCGTCGCCGGGATGGTGCGGCCCGCGACGCCGTCCGGCGCACCGGTTCCTCCGGCCATCGTCACGGTCCAGTCGTCGCGGAGTTCCTCGCGTTCGAGGGTCATGCGGGTCCTTCTCTTCGGCGGCAGGGTGTCCGTCAGCCTCGGTCGGGGACGCCGACCGGCGGTCCGACCCGCGGCCGGTTCCCACGGCCTGGAGGCTCGGCACCGGTTGCCCGGGCGTCGTCACGTCGCGCGCACGAACGGGTTGCGCTCGCGCGAGGGGTGCTCGGCGATGCTAGTACGGGATGCTTTCGGCAACCTAGGTGGTGACAGGGGCGGGTCGCGCGGGCAAGGTGGGAACGTGATCACCGTCGAACTCGCCAGGTCCCTCCGTGACGCCGGCCTCCGCTGGCACCCCGAGACCGGGGACCGGTTCGTGATCGACAAGCCCGGCATCGACGACGACGTCTACACGGTGTCCGAGATGACCGTCGAACGGCACGACTCCCCCACCGGCACGATCCTCGGCTTCAACGGCACCACCGAGTGGGCGCTCGACTCGGTCACCGCCACCGAGTCGCTCTGGCTGCCCCGTGAGGACCAGCTGCGCGAACTGCTCGGGCCGTCGTTCATCGGACTGACGCGGGTGCAGGTCGGCGGTCGGGTGGTCTTCACCGTGACGGCGACGATCGGCGGGGCCGACCGCAGCTTCGCGTCCGAGGTGCCGGCGATCGCGTACGGCCAGGCACTCCAGGCCTACATCACGGCTGCGCTCGCCTGAACGGCACGCCCGGGGTCGCCGTTCCTGGGTGTTGGCGGAATGGGCGCTGAGGGGCGTTTGGTTGCATGACACCATGACCGTTCCGAACATCACCCTGAACGACGGCAAGACCATCCCGCAGCTCGGCTTCGGTGTCTTCCAGATCGACCCCTCCGAGACGAAGGCCGCCACACTGGCCGCGCTCGAGGTCGGCTACCGCCACATCGACACCGCCGAGATGTACGGCAACGAGAAGGAGGTCGGCGAGGCGATCGCCGAGTCCGGCATCGACCGTTCCGAGATCTTCGTCACCTCCAAGCTCAACAACGGCTTCCACGCCCCCAAGGCGGCGCTGGAGAACGGCAAGAAGTCGGCCGACCTGCTCGGCGGCTACACCGACCTGTTCCTCATCCACTGGCCGCTGCCCACCGTCTCGGACTTCGTCCCGACGTGGAAGGCCCTCGAGGAGCTGTACCACGCCGGCACCGCCCGCTCGATCGGTGTCTCGAACTTCCAGGCGCACCACCTGCACCGCCTGCGCGCGGAGACCGACGTCCCGCCGTCGGTCAACCAGATCGAGGTGCACCCGTACCTCGCGCAGGACGACCTCCGCGCCGTGAACCGCGAGCTCGGCATCGCGACCGAGGCCTGGTCCCCCATCGCGCAGGGCCTCGTCCTCGACGACGAGACCATCACCCGCGTCGCCACGTCGGTCGGCAAGTCCCCGGCCCAGGTCGTCCTCCGCTGGCACATCCAGCGCGGCGACATCGTGTTCCCGAAGTCGGTCACGCGTGCCCGCGTCGAGGAGAACTTCGCGATCTTCGACTTCGAGCTCTCGGACGAGGACATGACGGACATCACCGCCCTCGACAAGGGGCACCGCACGGGCCCCGACCCCGACACGTTCGACTACGTGCCGGCCTGATCGGTCCCCCACCGCACCACGTCGCGAGAGCCGTCCGGGTCAGCCCGGGCGACTCTCGCCGTCCGTGGCCGGTCAGCGGTTGGTCGCGACCGAGGCCGTCACGGTGAACTTCGGGGTCCGGACGACCTCACGGGTCGGACCGACCAGGCGCGAGAGCACCGGCCGGTAGCGCAGGTGCGTGTTCCAGACGCACCACAGTTCACCACCGGCCTGGAGGATCGTGGCCGCGTTCCGGAACATCGCCTCGGCCGTGTCCGTGGTCACCGTGGTGTCCGCGTGGAACGGCGGGTTGCAGAGCACGAGCTGCGCAGACCCCTCGGCGAGCTCGTCGCCTGCGTCGGTCCGCAGCACCGTCACCCGGTCGGCCACGCCGTTGGCCTCCGCCGTCGCGCGCGTCGACTCGACCGCGATGCGGGACACGTCAGTGGCGATCACCCGCACCGACGGTCGCCGACGAGCGACTGCAGCCGCGATCACGCCGTTGCCGCTCCCCAGGTCCACGATCGTGCGCGCGGTCGGGACCGCCTGGTCCATCGCGTCGAGCAGCACCCGCGTGCCCTGGTCGAGCGACGTCCCGGCGAACACACCGCCGTGGGCGACCAGGGTCATGCCGAGGTCATCGACGTGCACCGACCGGGGCCAGGGGTTCGTCGTGGCGGCGCGGTTCGCCTGTGCGCGCAGGGGGTCCTGCGCGATGAGCAGTCGCGACTTGCCACGCCCTCGTGATGCCGTGACCTCGCCGAACGAGCGCCGGAGCACGTCGTTCTGCGTCACGTGCATGTACTTCACGTTGCCGCCGCAGAGCAGCACCACGTCGGGCGCGGCGAACCGGGCGACGGCGCGGGCGATCTCGTCGAGCCGGTCGTGCGACTTCGAGAGCCGCAGCACCACGAGCCGCACGTCGCGGAACGCGTCCTCGAGCGAGTCGGGGTGGTGGAAGCCGCGCAGCCCGAACGTGCCGGCGTTGGCCTCGAGCGCTCGCTCCCCCACCAGGGAGTCCTGCACGACGCGGATGTCGCTCGCCCCGTACTGGGTGATGAGGCCGAGCGTCAGCACCCCGTACCGGTCGTCGACCACCGCGACCTCGCCGGGCTGCCGGAGCGCGTCGCCGTGCACGTGCGGGGCTTCGTCGAGCAGGAAGCGGTCGGTGCCGTCGATCGCGATGAGGTCGGGCGCGTCGTCGTCGCGTCGGCGGAAGAGGTCGGCGAAGTCTGGCACCGCGTCAGCGTACCCGGCGGCGGCTCGCACGGGAGCGAGTGGTGATCGCACTCGCGATATCAACAGGCTGTGTATTTCACATGTCAATACACTGGGAATCCCCCCACCAGAAGGAGCCCCCCATGGCATCCACCTCGTTCCGGAGCGCCGCAGTCGTCTGCGGTGTCCTCACCGCCTCCCTCGGCTTCGGCCTGCTGACGCCCGCCGTCGCCACCGCTGCCACCACCACCCCCGCAGCCGCCGCCGCCGGGATCTCGACCGACGCAGGCTACGACCTCGACTCCATCACGGTGGACCCGGCACTGAGTGCGCCCCGTTTCCTGCAGGACTGGAGCACGCTCCACGGCGCACGGATCGTCGCCGGCGACGCCGGGGGTGACGCGGTCTGGCTGCTCGCCGGCGACGAGGTCCTCGACCACGAACCCGCGGGCGGCGCGTTCTTCCTGAACGTGCAGGACCGCCACAAGGACCTCGGGCTCGAGGTCATCCGTGTCCACACCGCCGCGGACGGCTCGCAGACCCGCACTGAGCGCGTCGCCCTCCCGCACATGCTCACGGTCTCCGGTCTCGGAACGGGCAACGCGTTCACCCCCGGCACGACCACGATCTCAGGAACGGCGACAGCCGGCGCAACCGTCGTGGCGACCGACGCCTTGTCGGGGGCAACCCTGTTCACAGCGACGGCGACGAGCTCTCGCGACGGTGTCGGTACGTGGAGCGGTGACGCGCGGTTCGCCGCGGGCACGGACTACTCCGTCACCCTGACCCAGACGACGACGGACGGCCGGACCAACGCACTCCGGAGCATCGGGTTCTCGCCCGCGAAGGCAGACACCCCAGCTGCTCCGACACTCGAGACGACCGAACGCCGTCTCGATGGATCGTTCGTCCTGACGGGGCAGCACGACGACACCACGTCGTCCGTCTTCGTGGAGGACGCAGCCGGCAACCGCATCGTCCGTGCAACCCTCACCGCGACCGGCTTCGTCGCGCGCGTCCCGCAGGAGTACCTCGGGTCGACCGTCTCGTTGATCAGCCAGAACGAAGCCGAGGTGTCCTCGCCGCGGACAGCGGCGCCGCTCGCGCAGCTCCCCACCGACGCCTCGGCGCCGAAGCCGACCCTGCGATCCGTCTACGTCCACACCGATGGCCGGGTCCAGGTCGTCGGTGAACCCGACGGGGCGCCGGGCCTCTGGATCCTCGACGGCGACCGCGTCATCGACGGCTTCTCGCGCAGCGATCTCTGGAGCTACGTCATCCGCGCGCAGGAGACCGGCAAGCAGCTCGAGATCGCGAACCTCGGGTTCGACGGGCAGGGGTTCTCGTCCCTGTCGGAGCGCGTGGCCCTCCCCCGTCTCCTGCAGGTCGACGGCATCACGGACGAGAACACCTACACGCCCGGCGCTCACGCGTTCGAGGGGACGGCCGAGGCCGGCGCGACGATCACCGCCACCGACCAGCGCGGCCGTGAACTCTTCACGACGCCGGTCACCGGTGCGCGCTCTGGCGTGGGGACGTGGAAGGCATCGGCCGACCTGACCAGCACCGCCGGGTACGACCTGACGTTCACGCAGACCACCGCCGACGGCCGCACGTCGGTGATGCGGAACATCGCCTTCACCTCCGAAGACGACTCCGTTGCACCGATCCTGGTCGAGACCCCCGCGATGAACGGCACCGCGACGGGCCCCCGCCCCACGTTCACCGGCACCGGCCAGGC
>NZ_MJGT01000045.1:14543-43170 GCF_001864975.1 Curtobacterium sp. MMLR14_002 | reverse complement strand
GGTGCCAGCTGGCACCGTGCCTCCAGTCCGTCAGTAGACGCGCGCGATGAGCTGCTCGTGTTGTAGCTGCAGTCGACGTCCACATCGCTGTGCAACGCGCTCACTGTGGGTGACGATCACGAACTTGGTTCCTGCCTGCTGCAGCCGGTCGAAGAGGGCGAGCACGTCGTCTTCGGTCGTCTCGTCCAGTGCGCCGGTGGGCTCATCGGCGAGGACGACGGCAGGGCGCTTCGCGATGGCTCGAGCGATCGCGACGCGCTGCGCTTCTCCTCCTGACAGTCGTCGTGGGCGCTTGCCAGCGAGGTGACTGATGCCGACCGCCTCGAGAGCCTCATGTGCGCGGTCAGCGGAGTCAGCGCGAGCAGGAACTCCGAGCTGGACGTTGTCGAGCACGCTGCGGTCGCCGAGCAGGCTGTGGTCCTGGGTGACGATGCCGATGTGTCGGAGTCGGTGCGCCGCCATCCTCCGTGCGGTGCGCTCGAGCACGTGCCCGTCGTGCTCGTAGGTCCCGCCGAAGTCGGTGTCGAGGCCGGCGAGGATCCGGAGCAGTGTGCTCTTGCCGGATCCGCTGCGCCCGGTGATGGCTACTGAGCGATCGTTTTCGCGAAGGTCGAAGTCGAGTCGGTCGAACAGTGCTCGGGTCGATCCGTCGGGCTCGGTGATGGTCTTGGAGACGTCGCGCAGCACGATCATCGTGGGGTACCTCTTCGGCGTTGGGTGGTCAGTTCGATGCGGACGGCTCGTCGACCGAGTGCGCCGTCTGCCACACACCAGAGGAGCAGGGCGGTGCCGGCGCCGAGTCGTGCCATCGCACTGTCGTTGGGGAGCAGCGCGCTGGACGTGAGGAACAGCCCGAGCGCGGCGGTGTACTCGGTCAGGCGGCTTGCGCGGAACAGTCGGTTCGTGGCATCCGGGCTCCTCCCGAGGAGATGGTGGACCCGCGCCACTGGCGCTCGACGGTTGTGCAGGAGCCGGTGGAGGAACGCCGTGATGATGCCCACGCCCGCGGTGAGGACGACGAGCAGCGCAGTGACGAGCACCAGGTTGTCCTGGATGAGCTGGCGGACGAGGGAGAGCTGCACGAGGTAGGTCGGAACTCCGAGCAACGTGTACGACCGGAAGCCGGTGTCGTCTCCGATCGCGTCGAGACGCGCGACGACGTCCCCGAAATCGAGGCTGTGATCGACGGCGAGGTCGGCGTTGAGCACCTGGAACACCAGGCGTCCGAACAGCTCGGGATCCAGCCGGTCGAGTGCTGCTCGGTCGAGTCCGGCGAGTGTCGGCGGGTAGGGCACGATGGCGGTGTCGTCGAGGTAGTGGTTGGCCTCACCGCGGAAGTACATGGCGCTGTTCGGTTCGAGGAAACCGACGACTTCGAGCTCCTGCTCCTGCAGGATGACCGCTCCGGTGAGTCGCTCTCCGAGCTCGTACACGCCGCGGTACTCGTTGCCGAGCAGCACCGGGATCCGGCCGGATCCCCAGTCGACAGCGCTCCACTCGATCGGCTTGCCGTCCTGCACGGAGAGCCCCGCGAACTCGTACGCGGTCTCGTTGAGCTGGATCGACTTGATGTCCTGGACGCTCCGTCCGGACTCGTCCTGGTACTTCCCGTTGAGCGTGTACTCGGTCCCGTAGCCGACGTCGAAGCGGTCGTCGCCGCGGAAGTCCTGGACGGTGACGGGCTGGTCGTACGAGGAGATGAAGTCGAATCCGGGCTCGTCATCGATGCGGTCGACGAACGAGGCGACGTCGTCGACCGCGTGCTGGTCTCGCCGGATCGCTTCGAACGCATCCGGGTCGAGATCGTCGACCACCGTGTAGAGGTCGGCGTCGGCATCAGCGGACAGGCCCTGGGCCACTGCCTGCGAGGTGGACTGGGTGAACGACGCCACGTTGTACCAGCAGAGTGTTAGCAGCACGAGCAGGACGATCTTGGCGACGATGATCGTCCAGTTGGACCGGAGGTCGTTCAGCAGTTCCATCGTCGGGTTCCCTGCAAGAACGAAGCGACGGACACGGCGAGCACGACGGTTCCGACCGCGACGACTGCGGGGGTGACGTCGAGGTCGAGGATGGTGGTCTGCCTGACGACTGCCGCGCCCGCGAGGGCTGTCGTACAGGCGGCGGTGCCGATCACAGCGACTCTGGCGGCCGCGCTACGAAGGGTGTTCAGCGGTCGGATCCCGGTGGTGAAGCGGACGGCGGCGCTGCGGAGTTCCCATCGTCCGGCCTGAAGACCTGCGACCACGGCGATGAGCATGATGACGAGCGCGCCGAGCGCGACCAGGACGGGCGACACGGCGTCGACGTTCGTCCTGCGGTTCGTGCCGTCGTCGATTACCTCGACGCTTCGGCCGGGGAACTGTGCGCTGTAGTGGTGGGCGCTCCTCGGGCCGTCGAGGAGCAGCCGTTGCGGTGACGCCGAGAACTGCGCCGGATCGGCGAGGACCACGTCATCGGACAGCAGGCGGTCGGTCCGCACACCGAGACGCCCCACCACCTCGTACGTCGTGCCACCGACGGTGATGTCCTCGTCGCGGACGTCGACAGCAGCGCCGACGAGGGCCTCACCGGGACGCCCTGTCAGAGCGTGCCCGTCGTGCAGCGGAACGTCTGTCCACTGTCCGGACAGGACCACGACGGCGCGGACGTCACTGTCCAGACCCACGAACACCTTCGTCCCCGGTTCGAACGCGCTCCGAGCACGCATGAGTTCGTCGATCGTCGCGGTCACCCACGCGCTCTGGCCGGAGCGAAGATCGTTGCCCTCCGCGGCAACGACACGTCGGCGAGCGTCGAACACCCCGATCAAGACCGCCAACAGCATTGCCAGCAGGAGCAGGCCCGTGATTGCCGTGACCTGTTGCTTCGTCACGTCTTCTCCTCACGCCACTCTGGGTGTAGATCCGACCACCGGCCGTTAACATGTCAGACGTAGAGCGTTTTGTCGAGCAACCTCGTCTTCGGTCGCGACCGTCTTGCGGACGCGTGATGGGGAATCCGCAGCGCAACCACGGACGGACGGGAGGCCCGGTGCCAGCTGGCACCGTCCCTCCAGGCACGGCCGTCACCCCGCTGGCGCGGTGCGCCGGTACCGGCTGGTGGGGCCCACCTCCCGTCCGTCCGTCCGTCAACTGCCCCTGACAGGTGACCGCTCAGGCGGGCTCAGGCACGCACCCGGCGACGCCTGCTCCGCAGCGTCCACACGAGTCCACCAGCCGCGAGCAGTGCCGCCGCCAACAGCCCGAGGGGGAGCAGGTTCGCGCCCGTCCAGGCCAGTGCGCCGCCCGGGTCGCTCCCCGCATCCGCGCCCCCGTTGCCCGGCGCTGCCGCGCCCGGTGTACCGGATCCGCTGTCACCCGGCGTCGGAGCGCCGCTGCCCGGCGTGCCCGCACTCGGCGACGTGGTCGGCGTCGGAGCAGCCGCAGCCACCACGGTGAAGGCGGCCCGAGCCAGGGCCGCACCGTCGACCGATGCGGTGACGGTCACCCGACCGGACGCGGTGCCGGGCACCCGCAGGTCGGTCGAGAACGCACCACTCGCGTCGGTGTGCGCGGTGGCACCACCGATGCGCGGCGCGGTCGCCAGCACCACGTCGGTGTCGGCCGGGAACCCGGCGCCGGTCACGGTCTGCGTGTCGCCCGCGTCCACCCGAGGCGACTCGACCCGCAGGACCGGGGTCGCCGCCGCCTTGCTGCTGAAGGCGACGACCGTTCGCTTCGTCACGGACCGTTCGTCGACCGGCACGCTGATGGTGCGGGTGTCGGAGTCGTAGGTCCAGGCGGTGTCCGCGATCACCCGGCCGTCGATCGTGACGGTGCGGGGGCGGTCGGCGTTCGTGAACGTCGCCGTCCACGAGCGGTCCTGCACCTGGCCGGTAAAGGAGCCGTCGGCGGGGGCGATGACGAGGGAGCCGCCGGTCGCCTGTTGCGTGTAGCGGACGGCGGTGGAAGCGCTGCCCGCGGCTGCCTTCGCGGAGACGGAAGCCGCCGTGTCCTCGCCGGCGTCCTCGTGCAGGTCGAACGAACCGTTCGCTCCGGTCGCCACCGTCAGGGTGACGGCGTCGAGCGGTGCGGCGTCGTTCTTGACCTGCTCCGAGCGGGTGGGGACGATGCCACCGCTCTTCACGAACACCGGCATGCTGTTCAGGTCGGTCGTCACGTCGGCGGTGGTGCCTCCGGCGTACGTCTTGCCGGTGAACCAGTCCGTCCACGAGCTGCCGGCCGGGAACCAGACCGAGCGGGTCGCCGTGCCGGAGTCGTCGTTCGCGGTGGTGACCGGGGCGACGAGGACGTCCGGGCCGTACAGGTACTCCGAGCCGGCCTGGGCGTAGGACTCCTGCGCCTCGGGGTACTGCAGGTAGAGCGGCTGCAGGATCGGCGTGCCCGTCTCGGTCGCCTGGGCGGCGAGCGTGTAGGTCAGGGGGACCAGGGCCTCGCGGAGGTTCAGGAACCGCTTCGCCGACGCCTCGGCAGCGGCCGGGTACTGCCACGGCAGTCGGTCGCTGTGGTTGCTGTGCAGGCGGTCGATCGGCTGGAAGGTGCCGAGCTGTACCCAGCGGGCGTAGAGGTCCTCGGGCAGCTGGGTGGTGCCCTCTTCGGCGCCCTCGATGCCGTACTGCGCACCGTTGTGTCCACCGATGTCGTGGCTGACCGAGGCCAGGCCGGTCGCGGCGGACTCACCGGGGGTGTAGCCGACCTCGGCGAGGAGCATGTCCCACGACGACGTGGTGTCGCCGGTGAAGTGCACGGTCGTGCGCTTGTCCGCCCACGGGCCGGTCGGGACCGCCTGCGGGTTGCCGTAGCCACCGGCCGTCAGCGAGCCGTACGCCCGCGAGAATGCGAGCCCCCGGCCGCCGAGTGCCTGGTCCGTGTACTTCGCGTACTGCTGGTTGATGAACGCGTCGGGGGTGACACCGTTCGCGGAGTACTTCGAGTTCTCGCTGCAGCACCAGTCGAGCCACCACATGTCGACGCCCTTCGGCTGCAGCGACGTGTGCAGGTCGAAGTACGCCTTGAGCTGGTCGGGGTCGGACCAGTCGAACAGGTACCGGTCGCCGTCGCCCTTGGTGAGTTTGCCCTTCGCGGTGGTCTGGGCCTTCGCGAACTGCGGGTCCTGGCTCGAGATCGACGGGTGGATGTTGAGGGTGTTGTGGATGCCCTCGGCGTGCCAGTCGGCGAGCAGGCCGGTCATGTCCGGAATCCGGGACGGGTCGACCGACCAGCCGTTCCACTTGCTGTCGCCCTGGTTGGTGGGGCTGCCGATCTTGTAGTCGGTGTCGATCGCCATGACGTCGACGGGGACGCCTTCGTCCTCGAACTGCTTCGCGATGGCCAGGTAGTCGGCCTGCGAGCGGTCGTAGTACTCGGAGTACCAGCCGCCGTACGCCCAGCGGGGGAGCAGCTTCGTCGGACCGGTCAGGACGGCGAGCTCCTCGAGCGCGTGGCGGTAGTCCGAGCCGTACCCGAAGACGTAGCCGTCCTGGTAGCGCTCGCCGCCGTGGTCGCCGGCGGGGGTGACGGTGTCGGTCGCCTGGTCGTACAGCGCCGAGGCGCTGTCGTCGAGGAGCGACCAGCCGTCCTGGTAGAGCAGACCCGGGTTCGTCTTCACCGATCCGTTGGCGGTGTCGAGGTCGCGTCGGTACCCGCCGAGCGGTGCATGTGCGGCGAGGACCGGCGACGCGGTGTCGACCACGGCGACGGTGTCGAAGTTCACGTTGCAGTTGTTCGCCACGGTCGGGCACCCGATCACGACGTCGTTCGTGCCGGCGGCCAGGTGCACCGGCACGGTGGCGGTGTTCCAGTAGTCCCAGCCGCTCGTCTTCGGGAGCGGTGCAGTGGTCGACTGCTGACCGGTCGGGGCCGCGGTGAGTGTCGGCGCCCCGGCGGAGCCGTTGGCGTAGCGGACCTGCAGGGCGTAGTCGCCCGCGGCCGGCACCCCGGTGACGTGGGTCGTCAGCTGCGCCCCGGCACGCTCGAACCCGGCGACGAAGCCGTCCCCGGCGAAGCCGTTGTGGTTCGTGGCGGTCGTCGCCGGAGCGGTGCGTGCCGAGTCCTCGGCCTGGCAGACGGTGCCGAACGCGCAGTCCTCGCCGGTGACCGTGGTCGACGGTGCCGGGTAGGCGGCGCCGGTGCTGACCAGGGCCAGGCTGTCGACGTTCACCCGGCCGGAGTCGTCCGCGGTGCGTTCGATGCGCACGCTGTGTTCGCCCGCCGTCAGGTCGAGCGTCGTGGCAGCGGTGGTCTTCCAGTCGTCCCAGTTCGCGCCGGGTGCGAGCCGGATCGTCTTCGCAGCACCGCCGTCGACGGTCACGCTGAGGGTGCGGGTGGCGATCTGGCCGTCGCCGCCCTGCGAGTTCGCGTAGCGCAGGGCGAGGTCGTACGAGACGGCACGTTCCGCCGTGGTCGTGAAGGTCATCGCGTTGCCGACGGACTCGAAGCCGGCGGCGAACCCGGCTCCGGTGAAGCCAGCGTGGTCCGTCGCGAGGGACAGGCCGGTGAGTCCGAGCGCCTCGGCCTCGCAGAGCGACCCGATCGTGCACGAGGGGGTCGGCGTCGACACCCACGGCGTGCCGGTGACCTGCTGCCCGGACGCCGTCATCACGGTGGTCTGCAGGGTGTCCTGCGTGAAGGCCCCCGAGCCCTCCTTGTACCGGACGGTCATCGCGCCCGTGTCGAGGGTCAGCCAGCCGTCCCGCTCGGTCTTCGTGAACGTCGTGGGTGCGAAGTCGTCGCGGCCGATGACGTTGAAGGTGCTGCCGTCGGTGAACTGCGAGTCACCCGCGTACTCGGTGCGGATCAGGGTGGGGGAGAGCACCTCGAACCGGGCCTGGCCCGAGACGACGGTGCGGTCAGCGGCCGGGTCCGCGGCGGCCGGGATCGCGGCGATCCCGAGCATGCCGAGGGCGGTCGCAGCGACGATGCCCGACGACAGCGCACGGCGCAGCCCTCGGGATCGGAAGGAGATGGGGCGCAAGTGAGTGCTCCTCGTGGACGTCGTCGTCCATCGGGCCGTGCAACGGCCGTGACCTGCGGGCCGTCCCTGCGGCGGCCCGTTTACAACGCTGTAAACCATACGACCCGGAGGGCTCCCGAGGAAGGGGCAGCTGGGCGTCGGCTCGTTTCGCGGCTTCCGCCGCGATCGTGAGCGGCGTGGTCGCGTCGTCCGTGGCCCTGGACTCGAGACGCTGACGGACTGGAGGCACGGTGCCAGCTGGCACCGTGCCTCCAGTCCGGCCGTCACCCCGCTGGGGCGGGGCGCCGGTACCGGCTGGTCATCTCGAGAAGCCGCGGATCCGCGTCGGTGTCACTCGGTGGGTCGCAGGCGACGCCGGCGACGCAGCACCAGCGTCCCGGCGCCGGCCAGGAGGAGCAGCGTCGCGAGCAGCGCCGGTCCGACAGGTGACTCCGCTCCGGTCGCGGCCAGCGTGCCCGTTGCCGCCGCCGGGATCGTCGGCGGGGTCGTCGGTGCGCCGGCAGCATGGGGCGCTGGTGCCACGGTCGGCGTCGGCGTGCGCTCCGCGGTGGGCGTCGCGGTCGGTCCTGGCACGGCTGCAGCGATCAGCGGGCTCTCGGTCATCGCCGTGCCGGTCAGGCAGTGCTTGAGCTCGGTCTCCTTCACCCAGTGCGACCCTGCGGCGACTGCACGGCATCCGGAGGCGAAGGCGATCTCCCGCTCGTTGTAGAGCATGCGCACGAGCGGCGTGTAGGTCGCTCCGGTGGCGGGGTCGATGCCCGCTCGCGACACGACGTCCCACTGCACGTTCGCAGCCATCGGCGTCACCTGGGATCCTCGCCACGGGTTGGTGGCGTCGTCGTAGACGTCGGCGTCCGAGGTCGGAGCAGCGTTGTCGGGCGCGGCGACGGTGGATCCCGGCAGACGGAGTAGTGCCGCGAACGGGATGATCGTCTCGGCGTGCGCGAAGCGGAAGGTCGCGACCACGTCGCCGCCGGCGACGCGGGCGTCGATCGTGGCGAAGAAGTCGTCGAGCAGGGGCTCGGCGATCGAGTAGGTCTCGTCGTGCCCGGCGAGGCTCGGGCCCTTCTCGTAGAAGTCCTCGGCGTCGAGCAGGTACGCGAACCACTCGGCATCCGCCGGCCGGCCAGCGAAGTACTGCGCGAAGTCGAACTGGTGCGGAGCGACGTTCTCCTCTTGCATGTCGGCCGCGATGATGTACAGGTTGTACAGCGACATCGCCGCATCGATGGTGCTCTTGATCGACTTCTTGGGATCGCCGCAGGCATCGGGATCGGCCTTGGTGTCGGCACCGGGCGCACACGCCACCGCGCCGCCCTTCGAGCCGTCGGCGGTGTTGTACCAGGTGTGTGCCTTGTCCGTGCCGATCGCGGCGATGAACCCGGGCGTGAAGATGCCGGAGAGCAGGTCCTTCGCCGCTTCGACGGATCGCGGCTTCGCCTCGATGTACTGCAAGGCCGCCGCGATCGTGCCGCCGTCACCGGTCTGTGCGGCGACGTAGTCCTCGTACGCCTGGGCCCGCTGGCGCTCGGGCGACCCTTCGGCCTTGTCGGTGCCGTCCGGGTTCTCGACGTCGTGGAAGTAGAGCAGGTCAGGGCGCGGTTCGAGCTTGACACCCGTGGCCCCGAAGCCCCGCAAGAAGTTCTCGCCGGACTCCGTGGCGCGAGACTCACCCGAGGTCTCGGCGACCACTCGCCCGCCCGTCTTCGCCGCAGCTGCGAACAGCTGCTCGTTGCGCTGCGCGGCCCGTGCTCCGATGCCCTGGTGCTGGGTGGCGCCCTGACCGGTGAGCATGCCGTAGCCGTTCGCGACGTTCGCCGCGGTGATGGCATCGAGGTTCGCGGAGGACGCCTTCCCGATCTCCGGCGTCAGGAACCCGTTCTCGGCCTGCGCGGTCGCGGCGAGACGGTGCAGCAGCGCGTCGTACTTGTACGCGGAGAGTCCCCGCGATCCGTGTCGGGCGACCGACTCCGTGGCGACGGGGGCGTAGCCCGTCGGTGCCGGCGAGTAGGCGTCGATGTCCGACTGGCTGGGGGCGATGTAGGGCTGCTTGCTGCTGGTGAAGCTGGCCTCGTCGGCGTGTGCCGGCACCGCGAACACCAGCGAGGCGAGGGCAGCGACGGCAACGCAGGACAGTGCGGTGCGGGTGTTCATGGGTCCTCCGGTATCGGGACCCTGGGGCAGCGGTCCGACAAGCAGAGGTAGCGGCAGCGGGTGAACAAGCCGTGACCTGGGGGTGGCCGGACGGTGCTGCCGGACACGGCAGCGCGCGTGGGACGCGACGACAGGAGCGCAGGCCCTGGACGCATGCCGCTGTCGGACTGGAGGCCCGGTGCCAGCTGGTACGGGGCCTCCTGTCCGTCAGTTGCGGGCCATCGAAATCTGCTTGTAGCTGCGAGGAGACATCAGACCTTCCTTCCTTGCACTGGCTGGCGCCCTTGTCGAGGACGGTCGGGTTCCACCCCGAAAACGTTACGGTGCCGCTCGTTGATAGTTGGATGGAAGCATGTTCTCTCGCATTCCGCCTCGTGTGTTCGGCCTTGCCTTCGGCCTCGGGGCTCTGGTCGCGGGGCTCGTGATGGCGCTCCTCGGTGCGGGCGTCCAGTACATCGGGCTCGTGGCCGGAGGGCTGGTCATCGCGGCGATGGGATTGCTGGCTGCGATCGTCGGCGCGATCGGCTTCGCACTCCACGGGTCCGCCCGATCCGAGCGCGACCGGTCGAAGCGAACCTGAGTCGCTGTCAGGCTCGTTCGGTGGTCGATCGTTGTGCGAGACAATCCGCTCGCCGTTACGTTGAGCTGGTGAAGCCCCCGAAGTATCCGCGCCCGTTTGCGTGGTTCATGGTGATCGCAGCCAGTCTTCTGCTCGCGCTCGGACTGCTGAACCTCATCATCAACACCACCCAACCCGGGTCGTGGCTCCTGTTGATCGTGCTCACGCCGTGGCCGCTGTACGCGGGCTTGAAAAGCTTGCGAGACGGCGAAGACCGCTAGCGGGTCGGCTACGGGGAGCTCTGCTTGTCGCTTCGTCGTCGCCACTCCCCGCCGGCATAGGCGAGCGTGTACAGCCCCAGGATGGTGAGTGGTGAGATAGCCAAGAAGACCAACATCGAGTCGACGAGGACCAACAGCGACGCGGCGACGCCGAGAAGAACGACACCGACGAGGACCAGCGCCCACAGCGGCAGGCGTCGGCCCAGCCACTCGCGAGTCGTCATGATGCTCAAGCTACCCGTGGAACCACCCGACCGACGTCCCCATGGGCCATCGGCTACCGGTACGAGGGTCTGCGCTAGTTTTGCTGTGTGACTGTCAGTGCTGCACAGGCGTCGTCGTTCTTTCGTGAGATCGGCAGCAACGGGCCGGTGTGGACGGTCGAAGACAACAACGGTGTGCCGGCACCGAAGGCAGCCGATGGCCGGCGGGCAATGCCGTTCTGGTCTCGGCGGTCGCGCGCGGTGCGCGTCATCGCACAGGTTCCGGCGTACAAGGGCTTTCGACCCCTGGAGATCTCGCGCGTTGACTTCGAGAGCCGATGGCTTCCGGGAATCGAGAAGGACGGACTGAACGCAGGTCTGAACTGGTCGGGACCTCGCGCGACGGGCTACGACCTGACGCCAGAAGAGCTCCGAGCCCAACTGACTGCCTAGCGATCCCGTACGCGGCGATCCTCCGGCTCTCAGCGCCTGAGGAACTCGGCGACGAACGTCCCAGCTGCGATGACGCCTCCGAGAACAAATCCACAGCCGACGAATCGTGTGAGTTCCGGAGTGAACTGCTCTCCCCAGAACTCCCCTTGCACTTTCCGCGCGAAGCGGGCGATCGGCCTCGGGAAGAGTACGAGAACACAGCCCCATATGACGCCGATCACTGCCAGCCCAACCAAGAACATGCCCACCTCGCTGAGCGTAGCGCGGTCGCGCAGCGCAAGCGATGGAAGCAGTACCGCAAGCCGATCGGCTCACGGGAAGTTTCCACCGGCCTCGTCACTGAACGAATGCCGTTGACCGCGAGGCGAGCTGATACCGATCCACGACGGTGACGATAGATTCGCACTCATGACTCCTCGACGCGTCGTACTCGCGACACTGGGCGCGCTGGTCATCGTCATCGGCTTCGTGTTGATGGCCCACTCCGACGGCACGCTCGACCTTCTGGTCGCGTTTCTCGTCATCTTCACCGGGTTCGCTGTAGTCCTGTTCACGACGGCTCGACCGGGCCAAGCGGCTCTCGCCCGCTACTGGGAAAAGTTCGAGAAGAAGTAGCCACGACGCCCGTCACTCCTGCCGGACCGTCAGGCGATACCTCCACGGGGCACCCCGCCGTCCGCGCTCGGCGCACTGACTGGCTCGTTGTTCAGGACTCCGACGTCACGTCGTCACTTGTTGGCTTCGTCGATCAACGTCGTCAACACACTGCGATTGATCGGCCCGAGGATGCGGGCGCTCACCCGGCCCTCCTTGTCGAGAATGATGGTTGCCGGCGTCGAGTTGGGGGCGTTCGTCCCGGAGAACGCGAGTTGCACGGCCGCGTCCTGATCAACGGCGTTGCTGTACGAGACGTCGTGCTCCTTCACGAAGGCACGCGCCGTCGCTGCCGAGTCCCGGACATCGACGCCGAGGAACGACGCCTGGGCGTGCCGATCATCGCTGACGGCTTGGAGGTCCTTCGCCTCGACGCGGCAGGGTGCGCACGACGCGTACCAGAAGTTGAGGACGAGCGCCTTGCCACGGTACTGATCGGCACGGATGACCTTGCCGTCGAGATCATGGGTCTCGAAAGTGACCCGTTCACCACGATCGTTCGCGGCGAACTCCGTGACAGCGCCGTCTCCCGAGATGTAGTTCTGCGTGCCGCCTTCGCGGTACTGCTTCGCGAGGCCGTCGCTGCCTCCCGTGCAGCCGGTGAGCGTCACCGCGACCGCGACCGCGACCGCGACGGCGACGCCGACCAACAGTGCAGGACCCCCGACTCGACGTTGCCTCATTGCGCCAGGGTATGCGCGCTGGCGGCCACTCTGGCGTCCGTCAGCAGATGCCCTACAGAGAGGGCCGAGTCATGAGTTCTGCCACTTCGACGACCGCGTCGTCCGGCATCTCGGGGTAGTAGTTCTCGCGGAGCTGTTCCCCGAAGCGCCGCATGTCCGTCCCCGGAGGCTGATGCGCCTGTTCTGCCGTGAGGGTGTCGAGCCGGTACCGGTGCACGGCGGTGATCGCGCCGGCCAACGGTTCGGCGGTCGGGTGATCGGGTGATCGTCGAAGACGAACGTCGCCGCGCCGACCTGTACGGACTCGTTCCACCGCACGGTGGTGACCTTGTCGCCGCGGATGATCGCTTCGTGGTGCTTCTGGTGGAAGTGGACGGTGCCTGGGGCTGTGTCGGCCATGCATCCAGCTTGCTGGACGTCGCGGAGTGAGTGCGTCCCCTGCCTCGCTGAGGACTCAGCGATCGAGGAGGACCGGCAACTCGCGATCGGTCTCGGCGACCTGGGTGAGCTTCATGGCGACGGGTCGAAGCGGCCGTGACATCAACACCTTGTTGAGGAGCCCGCGGAGCGCGAGAGCGAGTCGGGACTGCGGGTACGCCAGGGCCTTGAGTCCGCGAGGGAGGTCCTGCACATCGTCGACCAGCGGGCGCATCCACTTCTCGTACGCGGTCAGCGCTGCTTCCTGGTCCTGCGTCACGTCGGCGAGCTCCGCGGCAAGGACGTACCCGGCGGTGAGCGCGAGTGAGGCGCCGCCGCCACCCATCGGTGTGACGCACCATCCGGCGTCACCGGCCATCACGACGTGGCCGCGGTGCCAGGTCCGCATCCGGATCTGCTGGAGCTGGTCGATGTAGACGTCCGGGGACGTGTCGAGCGCGTCCAGGACCCGTGGCGCCTCCCACCCGACTCCGTCGTACCTGCGCCGCACCGCCGCCAGCGTCTGCTCACGAGTCAGACCGATGACGTCGTCCCCGGGAGAGTAGGCGAGGATCGCGCGGGTGGTGCCGTACGGGTCGGGTCGCAGGTGGACCTGGCGTCCGCGAACGGCGTTGTGCCACCGCCAACGGTCGTCATCGCTGTCGGTCCGCGGGATGGTCCCGAACACCATGGTGACGTCGAGGTCGCGCTGGTCGACGTCGCTCTCGGCGAAGACCATCGCACGGGTCCGAGACCGCACACCCTCGGCGATGACGAACAGGTCCGCGCTGAGGCGCTGTCCATTCGCGGTAGTCACGGTGACTCCCGCAGCGTCGTCGGCGACGTCCGACACGGTGTCCCCGTAGATGAAGGAGACGCCGGCCGGCAGGTTGTCGAGGATCGTCCGAGCGAGGTCGCCGCGCAGGATCTCGAGTTCCGCGGTCGCACCGCCGGCCCCGTCGGAGGGCAGTTCGGCGGTGACGGCCCCTCGCCCGTCGACGAGCACGGTGCCCGTCTCGGTGGTGTTCCGTGCCTTCACGGCGTCGAACAAGCCCATCTTGCGAAGCACGTCGCGCGCGACGCCTCGAACATCGACGTTCTGTCCGCCGTCACGGAACGCAGCGGCGCGTTCGATGACGGTCACGTCCCATCCGGTCCGGCGGAGCCAGTATGCGGTCGACAGGCCAGCGATACTGGCTCCTGAGATGACAGCGGTGCGGTTTGCCATGGTGTTCCTCCGTTGTGAGCTTTACAATAAAGATACTACACAGTAAAGGAATCCGATGGACGACGTGTTCGAGGCGGAGTGGGATGCGCCCCAGGTCGAGGTGATGGAAGCGCTCCAGAGCTGGGCGGTGGCGTTCGCGGAGCTCAACCAGCTGATGTCCTCCTGGCTCGACCTGCCGACCACAGATGCGAACGCCCTCGGACAGGTGCTCTGGGCCGACTCGTCCGGGGACCCGCTCTCGCCCGCACGGCTCGGGCAGCGGATCGGTATGACCTCCGGCTCCGTGACGGTGCTGCTGAACCGCTTGGAAGCGGCCGGTCTGCTCGCACGCAGCCGTGAGCACACCGACCGGCGCCGGGTGACGCTCCGTCCGACACCGGCGGCACGGGAACGTGCGCGGGCGTTCACGGAGAGGTCGACCGCCGAGATCGCTGCCGCCCTGCAACAGGTGCCTGCAGCGGAGCTCGAGCACCACGCCGCGTTCATCCGCCGCATGGTCGGTGCCGCGACGGACGCCGCGGACCGGCTCCGCAGGTAGCGGCCGTCGATTGCGGGGAGCGGCGTGGATCGGTCGGTCACTCATGGCCGGGGTCCTCGTCTGGGTGCTACCGCCCACGATCGTCCGGATCCGCCGCGCGCGCCGGTCCGTCGAGGAGCACCCGTCAGCGGACCCGGCATGGGAGCCGGAGCCCCTCGCCTCCTGAGCTCGGGTGCCAGCGCTGTTCTTTCCGCTCAGGACCCGACCGGGGGCTGGCGCCAGGGTCGTCGTCATCGATCTGGGGCGTCACCGTCTCCGTCGAAGACCTGCCGGTTGCCGGCGATCACCTGCTGGTGTTCCCGCACCCAGTCGGCGAGGGCGAGGGCCACGTACTGCAGCGACCGTCCGAGGTCGGTGAGCTCGTACTCGACGCGCGGCGGCACCTCGGCGTGGACCGTCCGCGAGACGAGCCCGTCGCGCTCGAGTGCACGCAGCGTCACGGTCAGCATCCGGCGTGAGATGCCGGGGATGACCTCGGAGAGCTCGGTGAACCGCCGCCGCTCGTCACCGAGCACCCCGATCACCAACAGCGTCCACTTGTCGCCCATCCGGGACAGTAGTGACCGGAAGAGTTCCGGGTCCTCGCTCGTGCACAGCTCGGCCATCGTGGGCATCGACTGGTGGAGCCGGGCCTGCAACTGGTCCAGCGCGGTCTGGTCCGTCATGGGGTCTCCCGTGGTTACTGCCGGGTAACAGGGGATCGTTTGCGGTAACGGGAACCCGGCGGGCAGGGTTACTCATCGTAACCGAAGCCCGAGTCGTCGACTCGGGAACGATCGAAGGAGTGTCATGACCCTGTTCCGCCTGGACGCCAGCATCCGCACCGAGGGCTCCACCAGCCGAGCACTCGGCGACATCGTCGAGACCGAGTGGAGTGCCGTGCACGCGGGCGCCGAGGTGACCCGCCGCCACGTCGGCACCGACCCCGTGCCCGCCGACAGCTGGGCCGACGCCGTCGCTGCATCCGCGACGCCCGAGTCCGAGCGCACTGCGGCCCAGGTCGCCGCGGTCGCCCTGGCCGCCGAGCTGACCGACGAGCTCGCCGGTGCCGACGCCCTGCTGTTCGCCGTGCCGCTCTACAACTTCGGCGTCTCGCAGCACTTCAAGTCCTACGTGGACCTCGTGCTGACCGACCCGCGCATGGCACCCGGCGCCGTGCCCGCGACCGCGGGCAAGCCGGCCGTCCTCGTCACGGTGCAGGGTGGCAACTACTCCGCAGGCACACCCCGGGAGGGCTGGGACCACGCCACGGCCTGGATGCGACGCATCCTGGAGGACGTCTGGCAGCTCGACCTCGACGTGGTGACGCGCGAGTTCACGCTCGTCGGGGTGAACCCCGCCCTCGATCAGTTCACGGAGCTGGCCGACGAGCTGCGGGTCCGCGCCGAAGAGCAGGCGGCCCGGCACGGCCGCACGTTGGCGGCCGTGCCGAAGGCTGCGTGAAGCCGACTCCTACGACGCGAGCATCTGCGCCACCACTGCGTACAGCTCCTTGGGGTCCCCGGCGAGCATCTGCTTGATCAACGCGGCCTGCTCGTCCACCACGACCTCGTAGTCGTCACGTTCGACCCCGTCCAGGGTCGCGCGCGCCACGTCCGCCGGGTCGGTCTTGGCCATCGAGATCCCCGCGGTCATGTCGGTGTCTGCCACTCCGAGGTGCACGGACATCACCGCGGTCCCTTGGCCGGCCAGCTCGTGCCGCAACGCGTTGCCCATGTTCCACAGGGCGGCCTTCGACACCGCGTAGGCGGAGGCTCCGGGCATGGCGAGCCAGGAGGCGCCCGAGGCGATGTTCACGATGCTCCCACCGCCGTTCGCCGCCAGGACGGGTGCGAACGCGCGGATCACGGACAGGGTGCCCCAGACGTTCGTGTCCATGTCGGCGTGGGCTGCGTCCAGATCGCCCAGCAGGGTCGCCGTGGTCGCGATCCCGGCGTTGTTGATCAGGAGATCGACGTCGGTCGCGACCGCGGCGGCGGCTGCGACGGACGCGGGGGAGGTGATGTCGAGGGCGAGGCGCTCGACGCCCTCGAGGTCGATCAGTTCGGGGCGTCGGGCGGTGGCGTAGACCTTCGCCCCGCGGGCGATCAGCTGTGCGGCGAGGTGGCGTCCGATACCGCGGTTCGTGCCGGTGACGAGGGCGGTGGCTCCAGAGAGGTTCATGCTCGCTACGCTAAAACCTGACGTCAACGTGAGAATCAAGCCCGAGGGACAGAACGATGCGGATCGGTGAACTCGCAGAACGGGCCGGCGTCAGCGTCCGGTCACTGCGGTACTACGAGGAGCAGGGGCTCCTTGAGTCGGAGCGGACCACGGGCGGACACCGGGAGTACCGCGAGCCCGATGTCGCGCGGGTGCGCTTCATGCAGATGCTCTACGCGGCGGGCATGCCGAGTCGTCGGATCGTCGAGATCCTGCCCTTCCTCGACACCGGGGTCGCGACGCGGACGATGCTCGACCACTTCGACGAGGAGAGCGATCGCATCCGACGCCAGATCGAGGCCCTCGGTGCCACCCATGACCGCCTCGCGCGGCTCCGCGACATCGCGGCGGAGTCCGTCGCGGGGCGGCCGCCGGAGGAGTGCCGCTCGTCGGCGAACGCCGCCGCCGCCTGAGCACCCCGACTAGCTGGCGGCGGGCCTGCTGAACAGGTTGACGACGTTGCCGTCCGGGTCGCGGACCAGTGCGGAGCGGTTGCCCCACGGCATCGTGGTCGGCTCCAGGACGACGTCGTCGCTGCCGAGCTGCAGTCCGGCGAAGTCGCCGTCGACGTCGGCGACCTCGAACTCGATGAGCACGGAACGGTTCGTGGCCGGCGTCAGCGCGCCGCTGAGCATGGCGACCGTGGCGGTGCTGGCGATCGCGAGGGTCCCGCCTGGACCGCTGAACTGCGCGAAGACCGGTGCGGGGCGCTCGGCCGGCTGGCCGGTGACCCGTTCGTAGAAGGCGACCATGCCCTCGAGGTCGTCGGTGATGATGCGGACGGATGCGAACGACATGGGGTTCCTCACGGTGGTGCTGCTGACTCGGAGCGACCAGCTTCACCGGCCGCCGCGACACCGTCCTGTCGGTGTTTCCGGAAACCGACCGCGTTTCCGGAAACCGACCGCGCTAGTCGTCGAGGACCGGCCGGAGCCGTCCGTACTGGATCGCGAGGTCCTCGAATCGCAGGACGCGCTGGGCCGGCCGCTCGTCGGTGACCTCGACTGACAACATCCGGTCGCCGCGGAACGCCCGCACCCCGTCGCGGGTCCTGCACCAGGCGATCAGGTACCACTGACCGTCCTTCCCGATCGACCCCAGCGGTTCGACGTCGCGGACGGACTCCGCTCCGCCGGCATCCCGGTACCGGAGCCGCACCACTCGATCCGCACGCAGGGCAGCCGCGAACTCGGCCGGGGCGACCGTGTCCTCGTCGTCCTCCAGGAAGTGCACCCGGGACGCCAGTGCGCTGGCTCGTGCGGCGTCGCCGGCGGGCATCACCGCGAGCGTCTTCCTGGCCGCGGTCTGCGCCGCCTGCCGGAACGGACTGCGCCCCAGCGAGCCGAGCCCGATCAGCACCGCGAGGGCCTCGTCCGGCGTGAAACCCGCCGGGCCGAGCGTCGCGGACGCGTCGATGACGTACCCGCCGGTCCGGCCGGGCTCCGCCCAGATGGGCAGACCCGCCTGCTGCAACGCGGAGATGTCCCGTTCGATGGTCCGGACCGACACCTCGAACCGCTCCGCGAGACGACGCGCGCTCCGCGGTTGCGGGGCGACGGCGCGCAACTCCTCCACGAGGCCGTAGAGCCGATCGGTGCGATTCACCTCGCCATCTTCGCTGTCGCCCCGACGTTCCGTCAGATCCACGCCGTCTCGTCTGCCACGTGCTCGTGGGGCTCGCGTCCGTCGGCCTAGGCTGCGGGGGTGTCCGCAGCCCTGACCGTCGAACTCCTCCGGACGTTCGGTGTTGCTCTCGAACCCGGGTTGTCCGATCGGGAACTGGCCCGGGCCGAGCGTCGGTACGGCGTTCGGTTCGGCGCGGACCACCGAGCCCTGCTCTCCCTCGCGCTGCCGAGCGGGGACGGGTGGTTCGACTGGCGCGCTCGGAACGACGAGCGACTGCGGCGAGCGATCCGGTGGCCGGTCGAGGGCGCCCTGTTCGACGTCCGCCACGACGCCTTCTGGCCCGGGTCGTGGGGCGAGCGACCCGGCGACGAGTCGCAGCGTCTCGAGGTGGCTGAGCGGCACCTGCGGCAGTGGCCGCAGCTGGTGCCGTTGTACTCGCACCGCTACCTGCCTGCCGCGCCGCTCGGTAGCGGGGCGCCGGTCTTCTCGGTCTACCAGACGGACGTGGTCATCTACGGCGATGATCTCGTCGACTACGTCAAGCGGGAGTTCCGGCCGGATCGTACCGAGTGGGAGACCAGCGTCGGGATGCACGACCTGGAGCCGTGGACGCTGCTCGCCTTCGGCGAGGACGTGCCCTGAACGCACCGAGCGGATCGGACTGCCGGCGGTCCTGAACGCGACGGCTGACGGACTGGAGGCACGGTGCCAGCTGGCACCGTGCCTCCAGTCCGTCGGTCAGTCCGTCCAGGTCTGCTGGACGAGCGCTTTCAGGAGGCCGTCGGTCGGGACGTTCGACTGCGTGATCGAGATCCAGGTGTCGCCGCGCACGAAGAACGTGTGCGTCGTCTCCACCTGATCCGAGTAGTACATCGACGTCTCGGTGTGCTGGCACGAACGTCCACCGAGCGTGTCGGTGCAGGTCCAGTCCTTGTCGGCGACGACGCGGAGGCGAGCCTGCAGGACGTCACGATCTGCCGTGCCCATCTCGAGGAACAGCTCCTCGTCGCCCTCGGAAGTACCGCCCGGTGTCCAGGCACAGACCAGCTCCGCGTCCTCCTTGAACGGGATCTCGGGGTCGATGTAGTAGTCGGTCCTGCCGCCCGGTACCTGGGGGCGGAACTGGGTGATCTCCAGCGAACCGAACAAGCGCGGAGCATCGGCGGCCGGCACGGCATCGGTGCACGCCCCGGGGATCGTCGCCGTGGTGTCAGCCGGCGCGGGGGTCGGCGTGATGCGGGCCGCGGACGGGGACGGTGACCCGGTCGGTGTCGGTGTCGGCGGTGCAGAGGACGGCGCGGGTGCAGGTGCTGCGGCGAAGGGCGTCGGAACGAGTCCGAGCGCCACCGAACCGCTCGCGGTGCCGATGCCGAGCACGCCGATCAACGCCACGATGAGGCCGACGCGACGGCGTGCGGAGGCCGGGCGCGGCTTGTCGTGCATGCCCCTGACGACCTGCTGCCGCATGCCGGCGAGCATCCGCTGCATCTCGTCGCCACCGGGCGGCTCGTTGCTCATCGGGGACCCGTGGTCGGTTCGTCGTTCATCGTTCATCGTTCGTCACCGCCTTCTTGATCCGTGCACGGGACCGCCACACGCGCTGGGTGACGGCGCCGACGCTCATGCCGAGCAGGTCGGCGGCCTCGGCGTAGGAGCGGCCCTCGATGAGGCAGAGCTCGCACACCTGGCGATCGAGTGGTGCGAGCGCGTCGATCTCGGCGCGGACCCACCGCAGTCGCTCGCGGGCGTCGTCGTCCGGCTCGGGCGCGGCGAGCTCGTCGGGCAGGTCGACACCCTCGTGCCGCCGCTGCTGTCGCCGCAGGTTCGCGGCGTGGTTCCGGCACACGACGAGCAGCCACGGCAGGAGTGACTCCCCGGGGACCTCCACGGTGTCGGCTTTCTGCCACAGGGTCAGGAACGCGTCCTGCACGATCTCCTCGACGTCCATGCGCCGCGTGACCAGTGCCCACGTGTAGCGGGTCATGGTCTCGGCGTGACGGTCGAACAACGCGGTGACCGCACTGCGGTCGCCGCGCGCTGCTGCCGCCACGAGCGCGCTGTCCGGCTCGGCTGATCGGTTCATGTCCACCCCCTTCACTCCGCAGTGTGCACGGAGGGGACATCCTCACAGATCGGTCGCCACCGGGCGTGTCGCGACCGGGGCCGCCGCTGCGCGGACGGCGCGCACCCGCAGGAAGTCGAGCTTGTCGGCGTCGGGGCCGCACTCGGGCGTGGAGTAGACGACGAGCTTGATGTCGGAGTCGGGAACGGTGACGACGTCGCAGTCCAGGACCACGTCACCCACGATCGGGTTGTGGACCGTCTTCACGAGCGACTGGTGCGCCGCGGCTCGTCCTTCCTCCCAGTACCCGGCGAAGCGTTCGCTCTCGGTCCGGAGCCGGACGATGAACGCGCGGAACGCCGGGTCGCCGCCGAGGCTTCCGGCGGTGCGCCGGAGGTCGGCGACGAGCGCCCGCTCGAACGGTTCCGGTCCACCGTGCGCCGTCGCGATCTCGGCGACGCTGTTGTCGAGGAACGTCTGCACGATCAGGTTCTGTTCGGGGGCCTTGCGCACCGACGGCGCGTCGAAGAGTGCCTGCCAGAGCGGCGTGGAGTGCAGCAGTGTCCAGTCGGCGGCGAACACGGCGAGCGGCAGGTCACCCATGCGGACCAGCATGCGCTGGACTCCGGGCGGGATGTGGCGGGACACCACACCAGCCCGGGGAGACGCCAGACCGGCGGCACGGTGGAACAGGTCCGTCTCGGCGCGGTCGAGCTGGAGCGCACGAGCGAGTGCCTGGACGACCTGGGCCGAGGGCGTGCGGGAGCGGCCCTGCTCGAGCCGCATCACGTAGTCGGCGCTGACACCGGCGAGCTGCGCGAGTTCCTCACGGCGGAGTCCCGCCGTCCTGCGTCGACCGTACGACTCCATCCCGACGTCCTCGGGGGTCAGCCGCCCCCGCCACGATCGGAGGAGATCGCCGAGGGCTTCGACCTGGTCTGCGGACACCCGACCATTCTCCGCGTGTGGACCCGCCGCTGGGTAGGACTGTCCTTCCGTGGCTGGAGATCCGGCAGCGCCGCACGCTGGTCACCTCACCACCAGCAACGAGCTCGAAGGAACACCATGACGAACACCCTCATCACCGGCGGCAACAAGGGCATCGGCCGGGAGACCGCGCGACGGCTGATCGCCGCCGGGCACACCGTGTGGATCGGCGCCCGCGACACCGATCGCGGTCGGCGAGCCGCTGACGAACTCGGCGCCTCGTTCGTGCAGCTCGATGTCACGGACGACGCTTCCGTCGCCGCGGCCGCCGCGACGATCGGTGACCAGGCAGGGCACCTCGACGTGCTGATCAACAACGCCGGCATCCTCGGGGACGTCACCGCACCCGAGGACATGACCGTCGACCAGCTCCGCGACGTCTACGAGACGAACGTCTTCGGGGTCGTCCGTGTGACGAACGCGTTCCTACCGGTCCTCCGGCGGTCCGCTGCGCCCTCGGTGATCAACGTGACGAGCGGCCTCGGGTCGTTCACGATGATCCACGACCCCGAACGCGTGGAGTCGCAGTACCCCCTCGCGGCGTACGGGTCGTCGAAGACCGCGGTCACGATGCTGACGATGCAGTACGCGAAGACGACGCCGGACGTCCGCTTCAACGCGGTGGACCCCGGCCAGACCGCGACCGAGTTCACCGGGAACCTCGGGCACAGCGTCGAGGAGGGCGCCGACGCGGCCGTCCGGGTCGCGACCCTCGGCGCGGACACGCCGACCGGCACCGTCACGGATCGCGAGGGCACCCTGCCCTGGTGACCGCGCGGCGGTCCCCACGCCGTGACGGACTGGAGGCGCGGTGCCAGCTGACACGGCGCCTCCAGTCCGTCCGCTGGTCGCGTCGCGCGACCGACGCCGGCTTGTTCACCCAACCGACGCATGCGCGTGGCAGGGTGGTCCGGGGCATCGTCGCCCGCAGCCCAGCCAGCCGCCAGCGGAGCACGATGCCAACACCCGACCTGATGATCGTCACGGACCTCGACGGGACGTTCCTCGACCACCACGACTACTCGTTCGACGCGGCCCTGCCGATGCTGGAACAGCTGCGGGCGGACGACGTCCCCGTGGCGTTCTGCAGCAGCAAGACGCGTGCCGAGATCACGGCGCTGCAGGCACGCACCGGGCTCGACGGACACGCGTTCGTGGCGGAGAACGGCGCGGTCGTCGTCGGGCCGGCGGGCGACGTGCTGGTCGGACCGGTCGCCGGCGACCTCGAGCGGCTGCACGCGGAACTCGCCCGCGTCCGCCAGTCACTGGAGCTGCGGTTCGAGACCTTCGGCGGCGTGACCGACGCGGTCGTCGCCGCGTGGACCGGCCTCGACCTCGAAGCGGCCGGACGAGCGCAGCAGCGCGAGGCGTCCGAGGTCCTGCTCTGGCACGCCGAGGACGACGATCGGGCGGACGCGTTCCGCGCGGCGCTCGCCGCGGTCGGCCTCGACCTGGTGCGCGGCGGCCGGTTCTGGCACGTGCTGCCGGCCGGCCGCGACAAGGGCGCGGCCGTCCGGACGCTGATCGCCGACCACGAGCGTCGGACGGGCTCGGTCCCGCGCACGATCGGACTCGGTGACGGCCCGAACGACACCGCGCTGCTCGACGTCGTCGACTTCGCCGTCGTGGTCCGCGGACACGGCCCGGCACCCGGACCACTCGCCGACGACCGCCCCGAGCGCGTCCACCGCACGACCGCCCCCGGCCCGCAGGGCTGGACCGAGGGCCTCACCCGGTTCACCACCCCGTCCGTCAGGAGCCACCGATGAGCGACTTCCACCAGAACGGCGTCATCACGACGTTCCACGACCTCGGTCGCCGCAGCACCGCGAGTCTCGAAGAGGACCTGCGGGGCTTCGCCGAGAAGCGCCCGATGAGCCTGATCCTGCCGGCGCTGTACTCCGAGCTCGAGCGTCCGGCACTGTCGCGGATCGTCGACGAGCTGGCCGAGGCCGACTGGCTCAGCGAGATCGTGATCGGGCTGGACCGCGCCGACCGCTCGCAGTTCGAGCACGCCCGCGAGTTCTTCTCGCGGCTGCCGCAGCGGCACCGGATCCTGTGGAACGACGGGCCGCGACTGCGCGAGCTCGACGCCGAACTGGAGCGCGCGGGCCTGGCGCCGGGGGAGCCCGGCAAGGGCCGGAACGTCTGGTACTGCACCGGGTACGCCCTGGCGTCGGAGCGGGCGGACTGCATCGCCCTGCACGACTGCGACATCACCACCTACGAGCGGGGCATGCTCGCGCGGCTGTTCTACCCGGTCGCGAACCCCGCGTTCGACTACGAGTTCTCGAAGGGCTACTACGCCCGCGTCGCCGACGGTCGGATCAACGGCCGCGCCGCACGGCTGCTCGTCGGGCCGCTGCTCCGCTCGCTCCGCCAGGTCTACGGGGAGTCCGAGTACCTGGAGTACCTCAGCAGCTTCCGGTACCCGCTGTCCGGCGAGTTCGCGATGCGTGCCCACGTGCTGAACGGGCTGAAGATCCCCGGCGACTGGGGACTCGAGATCGGCATGCTCTCCGAGGTCTACCGCGACTACGCGACACGGCAGGTGTGCCAGGTGGAGATCGCCGACGCGTACGACCACAAGCACCAGCCCCTCGCCGAGGCCGACGGCACCGGCGGCCTCGCCCGGATGGGCAACGACATCGTCCAGTCGCTGCTCCGGAAGCTCGCGACGATGGGCGTCCCGCTCACGTCCGACTCGTTCCGGGTGCTCAAGGCGACGTACTACCGGAACGCACTCGACATCGTCGAGGTCTACCGGCACGAAGCCGAGATGAGCGGGCTCGCGTTCGACCAGCACGCCGAGGAAGCCGCGGTGGAGCTCTTCACCAAGGCGATCCTCGACGCCGGCGGCGCCTTCACGGCGCGGCCGAACGACAAGCCGTTCATCCCGAGCTGGAGCCGGGTGCGCTCAGCGGTGCCGGACGTGCTCGACCGGCTGCGGGACGCGGTGGAGGCGGACCAGCAGGACTGACCCGGCCCAGAGCGCGCGCCCTGGGCGCGAGTCGACTGCGGACGGGAGGCACGGTGCCAGCTGGCCCCGTGCCTCCCGTCCGTCGGTCTGGCGCCGTTCTCAGGCCGCGCGCTTCGGCGCCCAGCCGAGTTCCGGACCAAGCCGTTCGGCGATGTCCGTGATGATCTGCGCGTAGTCGTCGGGCTCGAACGAGAACGGGAGCGCGAAGGCGACCTCGGTGACCGCCTGGTAGCCGACGTCGGCACGGAGCCGGTCCGCGATCTCGGCCGACGTGCCCACCAGGTCGGCGGCGAAGAGCATCCCGGCGGGGCCCTGCGGGACGCCGACGCGACCCGAGCGGCTGTCGACGTAGGCACGGTAGCGGGCCACTTGCTCGGCGGTCGCGGTGTCGGTCGGGATGACGACCAGGCCCTGCGAGACGCGGGCGGCAGCGGGGTCGGGGTGGACGTCGAGGTAGGCGTCGATCTGGGCGCGCTGGTTCGTGGCGAAGTCGGTGCCGTTCTCACTGCGGGTGACGCTCGAGGTGAGCAGGTGGAAGCCGTTCTCACCCGCCCACACGGCCGACTTCGTGCTGCCGGTGCCGTACCAGATCCGGTCGGCCAGACCGGCGCTGTGCGGCTGGACGGTGCTCGCGAACTCCTCGATGCCACGCCGTTCGACGGTCTCGGTCGCCGTCACCGGGTCACCGCGCACCAGGTCGCGGAAGCGCAGGAGCCGGTCGTTGCCGAGGTCCTCGTGCTCCAGGGTGTCGGGGTAGATCGCGTCGCGGTACAGGTCGAAGTTCATCGGCGTGCCGACCGAGAACCCGGGGGTCAGACGGCCGCCGAGCAGGACGTCGACCGTGCTGAGGTCCTCCGCCAGGCGGAACGGGTTCTCGGCGCCGAGCGGGGTGACGGCGGTGCCGAGGTCGATACGGGAGGTGCGCTGCGAGGCCGCCGCCATCACCGCGACGGGGGAGGAGATGCCGTGCTGCAGGTGCCGGTGGCGCAGCCAGGCGCTGTCGAAGCCCAGGGCCTCGGCGCGCTCGATCACGCGCAGGGTGTCCTCGTGGCCCTCGGACGGTCGGGCGGGGTCGAACGACCCGATCGTCAGGAAGCCGAGCCGGTGCAGGGGAGTTCCGTCGAGGGGCATGGGTCGATCGTGCCAGATGCGTCGTCCGTTGCGGCTGTCGATGACCGTCGTGCAGCCGCCGGGTCAGTCGCCGCTCTCCTTGATCAGCGCTTCGACGTTGTTGCCGTCCGGGTCGGACACGAACGCGGCGTACGCGTTGTACTCCGGCCAGTAGCGCGGCTCGTGCCGGGAAGCCCCGCCGGCGGCGACGGCTTCGCGGTGGAAGGCGTCGACCTCGCTCCGTGATCCGGCCTCGAACGCCAGGTGGAGTCTGCGCGTCGTCGCCTCGGGGGTCCGGGCGGTCTCGAGCGAGACGCTCGGGGTGTCGTCCCCGTGCTGCCAGAACTCGGCGACGGCGTCCGTGCGGTAGCCCGCTCCGATGCCGAGGGGCGCGAGGGCGGCGGTGTAGAACGCGTCGCTCGCGGCGAAGTCGCTGGCGAAGACGCCCAGGTGGTGGATGAGATGACGACCCGGCATGGGACGACCCTAGGCCGCAGTCACGGCATCTGTCCGGGCAGCTTCCCGGTCCCGCTGGCAGGCTGGATCCGTGCACATCACCCTGGACTCCGCGACCGACATCGTCATCTCCGGCATCCGTTTCCCGGAGGGGAACCGCTGGCACGACGGACGGCTCTGGTACTCGGACATGCACACGGGCCAGGTCTTCTCGGTCGACCTGTCCTCGACCGACGGCCCCCGGCTCGAGGCCACCGTCGATGGGCAGTCGTCGGGGCTCGGATGGCTCGCCGACGGGCGGTTGATCGTCAGCTCGATGGAGTCCCGCACGGTCGTCGCCGTCGACCCGGACGGCAGCACCTCGGTGTTCGCCGACCTGTCCACGATCGAGTCGTCGCTCGTGAACGACCTGGTCGTCGACGCCCAGCCCGGCCGGACCTACATCGGTGCCTTCGGCTACGACCTGTACGCGGGCGAGGAACTGCGCCCCGGCCCGCTCTACGTGATCGACCCCGACGGCTCCGTCCGCCTGGCCGCCGAGGGCCTGGTGTTCCCCAACAGCGCCAACATCCTGCCCGGCACCCGGACGCTGGTGGTGAGCGAGACGTGGGCCGGCCGGCTCACCGCGTTCGACATCGAGGACGACGGTTCGCTGACCGGGCGGCGCGAGTGGGCAGCCCTGCCCGGCGGTGTGACCCCGGACGGCAGCACCGTCGACCGTGACGGCGCGATCTGGGTCTGCTCGGTCGACACGGGGGAGTTCCTGCGGGTCGTCGAGGGTGGCGAGGTGACGGACCGTATCGACGCACCCGGGGACTGCGCGATCGACTGTGCGCTCGGTGGCGAGGACGGCCGCACCCTCTACCTGGCGACCGCCGACAGCTACGACCCGGCCGTGACGGCGACGACGCGCGCCGGTCGGATCAGTTCGGTGCGGGTCGAGGTGCCGGGGTGGTGAACCCGAGCGACCTCGCCGAGGCGACGCGTCGTGCCGAGTACCTGGTCGAGCACGGGCCGACGGTGGTCGTCATGTCGCAGCAGGCGGGGTTCGCCTGCATGTCGATCCTGTGGGCGTTCATCAGCGTTCCCTCCGTGCTCCGCACGGACTCGGTGATCTGGTTCCTGTTCGCCCTGGCCGGAGCGGTCGTGAACGTGACCGCATGGGTCCGTGCTCGACGCCACCGCAGGCTGCTGCCGTACCTCGTCGAGACGCCGGAACAGCCGCTCGGCGCGCTCACCCCGGCGGACCGCAAGTCCGTGACCCGACAGGTCAGCGGTCAGGCACCGGTGCCGCCGGAGGCCGTGCCGCTCGTACGGGCGATGCTCGCGTGGCAGCGTCGGTCCACCCGGACCTCGGCCCCGACCCTGATCGGCACCGGGCTGAGCCTGTTGGGACTCGGCGGCGCCGCGGCCACGACGTTCGGTTGGGGTTTGGCGTTCCTGGTGTTCATCGCCGTCGTCGTGGTGTTCGTCACGGTCGCGTCGGTGATCGGCGTGCGTCGAAGCCGCCGGGTGTTGGCCGAGCTCGATCGGGCAGGCGCGCCCGTCTCCTGAACCGGGTCAGTCGCTCGGCTGCGCTCCCGGCCCGAGCGCGACCACCGTGCCGAGGAACCGTTCCGGTTCCTTGTCGACCTCGTCGAAGCGGACCGGGTCGGCAGGGGAGATCGGGATCACGCCGGACACTCCGAGGTCGGTCCTGAACCAGACCATCGGTGCAGGCGTCCGACCTGCCCGGGCATCGGGGAGCGCTGCATCAGCCAGCTGCGGCCACAGAGCTTCTTGCTGTGCGGAGACACGCATCGTCGTCGCACTGATCGTCAGGATTCGCACACGTCATCATGCGCTCCCGACGACCGGTCGGGGCAGCCGCGTCGTCGACCTGGTGGTGCTGGTCGTTCTCCTCGCGCCCGTCAGCGTGGTGCGGGGAGGTCGTGATGGACAGTCCGGGTCGGTGGGCGGCGATCGGGTGTGCCGTGCTCCTGCTCATCGTCGGCGCGGCGATCTGGGGCATCGTGTCGGTCGCTGCCGCATCCCGCGCTGCGAACAGCGTTCCGCGCGACGGTTGATCGGAGCGGCCATGCTGGTCCCATGTCGGACGAGGTGGTCGAGCAGGAGTGGTTCCGAGTCGTCCTGCGCTCCGTCGGCGGATCGGTCGACCGGATCGAACGGCTACCCGGCGGGGCGGTGAACCACACCTACCGGGTGGACCGTGCGGGTGCTGCTCCGGTCGTGCTGCGTTTCCCGGTTGACCCGCTCCGGCAGGACGAGTACCCCGTCGAGTCGTGGGCCGCACGAAGCGCGAGCCGTGTCGGCATCCCGGTCCCCGAACCGCTCGCCCACGGGTCGGAGGGCGGTGTCCCCTTCTCGGTGTCGGAGTACGTCGCACCTGACCCACGACCGATCGACCGCCCGTGGCGGTGGCTCGGTCGCTCCGCGCGAGCCGTCGCCATGATCCCGCTCGTCGATGCGCCTTGGTCGTTGTTCACGCGGTTCGGCGACGACCTCCGGCTCGCCTGGACGGCGCACCTCGACTACAACCTCGATGCGCTCGGCGACGACGATCCGCTGCTCCGTGACGGTGCCTACGCGTCGCCGGACCGGTTGCGTGATCGTCTTGCTCCGCTGTCGGAGGCACAGTTCGAGTTCGGGCTGGCCCACGGCGATCTCGCACCTCGCAACCTGATCTCCCGCGGTCCGGGCCAGCGGCCGGTGCTCATCGACTGGGGCGCCGCGGAGACCGGGCCGGCACCGTGGACGGATGCCCGCCGGGTGTTCACGTGGACGTTCATCGACGGGTCCGTCGCCCGCGCGGACCACGACGATTTCATGACGGCTGCCGGACTCACGTCGGACGACGACCACCGGCGGCTCGCGTCGATGACTGCGCTGCACCTGCTCGACGTCACACGGTGGGCGCGTGACCGGCGACCGGACCTGTACGACGAGTACCTCGGACGCTGCCGCAGCGGACTCGAGCGCATCGAGGAGATCGTCGGACCGGCCTAGCCCACGCGGCCCCGACCCCGAGCGCGTCCGCTCGGTGCGAGGTTGCACACGTG
>NZ_MJGT01000045.1:0-14070 GCF_001864975.1 Curtobacterium sp. MMLR14_002 | reverse complement strand
CACGTGTGCAACCTCGCACCAGACGGAACCGGCGCCAGGCGACCGGGGCGACACGGACGGCGCGCACCGCCCGCCACCACGCACCCCCGCGTCACCCGCACCCCTCCGGGTACGGCAGACTGCACGGACAAGCATCCAGGAGTGATCGTCATGTTCGTCGCCGCCATCGTCTTCCTCGTCATCGCGCTCGTCGCGCTCTTCTTCCGAACACGCACCTACTCCACCCCCGCACGACCGGCTACGCCCGGTCGCGAGGCACGTCCCGCCGTCCCGACCCGCCGCCCGAACCTCATCGCGACGTGGACCGCGGCCGCCGCCGGCGTCCTGTTCGTCGGGCTCACGCTCGGCAGCACCCTCTACGCGCAGGACACGGGCGAGTCGAAGGTCCAGGTGGACATCTCCGGCAACATCGTCGGCCAGACCACGGACTCCGGGTTCCACTTCAAGGCACCGTGGGCCACGCTCCACACGTTCAACATCCGGAACCAGACCGTCACCTACATCAACGCGGTGAACGGCTCCGACTCGGACAACAACGGCAACGTCCGCTCCGGCCCGTACGTCACGGTGCAGGACCAGGACGGCGTCTCGTCGAACGTCAGCCTGAACCTGCAGTACAGCATCGACGCGAAGTCGGTCACCGACATCTACCGGTCGTACAAGACCGAGGAGAACTTCAAGACGCAGTTCATCGGCAACTCGGTGCGCAGCGTCGTCCGCCAGGTGCCGAACGACTTCACCACCATCGAGCTCATCACCAAGCGCGGGACCGTCGAGAAGGCGATGATCCAGGCGCTCGAGACGCGATGGAAGGGCTCGGGCGTGCACGTCGACAACTTCGCCCTGCAGGAGATCACCCCGCCGAAGTCGGTCATCGACGCGTACGCCACCGCGCAGCAGGCCCAGATCCAGGTCACGAAGGAGCGCGCGCTCCTGGACGCCAAGAAGGTGCAGGCGCAGCAGCAGGTCGCCGAGGCGCAGGGTCAGGCCGACGCCAACGAGGTCCTCAACGAGCACCCGCTGTCCGACGCCGCGCTCAAGCAGCGCGAGATCGAGGCGCTCAAGAGCGCCGGCGACAACGGCTCCCTGATCGTCGTGCCGCAGGGCACCGACAACATCCTCAGCCTGCCGGGGACCTCGGGTTCGAAGAGCAAGTAGCGCGCGCCGAGACGCCGCCCAGTCGCCGAGACGCCTCCGTTTTCGGAGGCGTCTCGCGCACGGGGCGGCGTCGGGGGGAACACGACGGCGTCTTCCGGATCCGAGACGCGCGCCGAGACGGACGGGAGGCACGGTGCCAGCTGGCACCGTGCCTCCCGTCCGTCCGCGTGGCGGGGTCCAGGGCCCCGCTCAGGCCGCGCCGTGACTGGCGCGACTGCGCCGCGAGAGCGAGTCGATGATGACGGCCAGCAGCAGGACCGCGCCGGTGATCATGTAGCGGATCGACGAGTCGAGGCTCAGCAGGGTGAGCCCGTTCGAGATCGACTGGATCACGATGATGCCGAGCAGTGCCGACCAGGCGCTGCCTCGGCCACCGAACAGGCTGGTCCCGCCGATGACGGCTGCGGCGATCGCGTTGAGGTTCGTGTCACCGGCGCCGGACGACAGGCTCGCCGAGTTGAGGCGGGCTGCGGCGAGGATGCCGCCGACGGTGGCGAAGAGCGAGGTCAGCATGAACACCGAGATGTAGATGCGGTTCACCCGGATGCCGGAGCGCCGTGCGGCTTCGACGTTGCCGCCGACCGCGAAGACCGAGCGGCCCCAACGGGTGCGCTTCAGCACGAAGTTCATGAGCACGACCAGTACGATGAAGAACACGAACGAGGTGCCGGTGCCGAAGTCGCGCGACAGGTACCAGACCATCAGCGCGAGGCCGAGGAACAGGGCGACGGCCTTCACGATGGTCAGCGACATCGCCCCGGTCGACAGCCCGGCACGGCGGCGGCGGGCAGCGCGTCGGATCTCGGTGAAGAAGAGTCCGCCGGCGGCCAGGACGGCGAGCAGGTAGGCGAGCCACGGCGGCAGGTACGAGGCCGAGGCGAACTGCACGATCGGTGAGTCGTACGGCAGGTTGATCGAGCCGTTCGGGCCGAGGATGAGCAGCTGCAGCCCGAGGAACCCGAGCAGGCCGGCGAGCGTGATGACGAAGCTCGGCACCCCGAAGCGGGTGAACAGCAGGCCGTAGAGCAGACCGGCGGCGGCACCGACGGCCAGGGCGACGGTGAGCACGAGCCACAGCGGCCAGCCGAGCGTCGTGAGGCCCTGGCCGAGGATCGCGGCGGAGAGCCCGCTGACGCTGCCGACGGACAGGTCGATCTCGCCGAGCAGCAGCACGAGGACGATGCCGATCGCGATGGTGCCGACCGCGGCGCACTGCAGGGCGAGGTTGACCAGGTTCCCCGGGGACAGGAAGTCGGGGGAGAGCGCCTGGAACACCGCCCAGATGACGATGAGCCCGACGACCACCGGCAGCGAGCCGATGTCACCGCCGCGGACCCGTCGGACGAACGCCTTCGCGGCGCCGCCGATCCCCTGGTCGCGCAGGAGCCGCTCGTCCTGCAGGTCGGCCGCCGAGGGCGTCGGGGTCGCTGCGGTGAGGGTCTCGTCGGTCTTGCTCATGCGCTGGTCTCCTGCTCGGTGCGGGCGGCGGCGCGACGGGTGACGGCGTTGTCGGTGGCGCCGGTGATGGCCGCGATGATCTCCTCGTAGGAGACGTCGTCGATGCGGAACGTGCCGTTGTTGCGGCCGAGTCGCAGGACCGCGACCCGGTCGGCGACGGCCTGCACGTCCGCGAGGTTGTGGCTGATGAGCACGACGCCGAGGCCGCGCTCGCGCAGGCGTTCGACGAGGTTGAGGACCTCGGCGGTCTGCGCGACGCCGAGTGCGGCGGTGGGCTCGTCGAGGACGACCACCTGCGGGTCGCCGATCAGCGAGCGGGCGATCGCCACGGTCTGCCGCTGGCCACCGGACAGCGACGCGATCGGGATCCGCACCGAGGGGATCCGGGCGGCGAGCTGCTGGAGGAGCTCCCACGATCGGCGCTCCATCTCCTCTTCGTCGAGGAACGGGTGGGCGATCTCGCGACCGAGGAACAGGTTCGAGACCACGTCGAGGTTGTCGGCGAGGGCGAGGTCCTGGAACACCGTGGCGATGCCGAGGGTCTGGGCCGCGGCGGGGTTCGGGACGGTGACCTCGTCGCCGCCGAAGGTGATCGTGCCGCCGTCCGGTGTGTAGACCCCGGCGAGGATCTTCACGAACGTCGACTTGCCGGCGCCGTTGTCGCCGACGATGGCGACCACCTCGCCCGGGTAGACGTCGAAGTCGATGTCGCTGAGGGCCTGGACGGCGCCGAACCGCTTGGTGATCCCGCGCAGGGACATCACCGGGTCGGCGGAGGGGTGTGCTGCTGGTGACGCGTTGCTCACGGGTGTCGTGCTCACGGGTGTCGTCCTCGATCGGTGAGGCCCGCCCGGTCCGCAGTCGGACCGGGCGGGCAGAGGGGGTCGGACCTACTTGATGCCGGCGCTGTCGCAGGCTGCCTTGTACTGCGCGGTGCAGATCTTCGACACCTCGTACAGGCCGTCCTTGACCACCGTCGACTGGACGTTGTCCGTGGTGACGGCGACCGGGTCGAGCAGCGTCGACTGGACGCTGGCGCCGCCGGCGGTGTCGACGGTGGTGTCGCCCTTCGGGGTCTCACCCTTCGCGAACTGGATCGCCAGGTCGGCGGCCTTCGACGCCTCGGGCTTGAAGGCCTTGTAGACGGTCATGTACTGCTCACCGGCGAGGATCCGCTGGATGCCCGCGAGCGAGGCGTCCTGCCCGGTGACGGGCGGGAGCTCGGTGACGCCGGCCGACTTCAGGGCCGCGATGACGCCGCCGCCGGTGTCGTCGTTCGCCGCGTAGACGCCGGTGATCTTGTCCTTGCCGAGCTTGCTGATCTGGCCGGCTGCCCAGTCCTGCGCCTTGGCGGGGTCCCATCCGGGGGTGTCGTACTCGGCGAGCACCTCGTAGCCGCTGTCGTCGATGACCGAGTGTGCGCCCTTCTTGAACTGCGAGGCGTTGTTGTCGGTGGGGGAGCCGTTCACCATGATGATGCCCGAGCCCTCCGGGACCTTCTTCGCCTTGAGGGCGTCGACGAGTGCCTGGCCCTGCAGCTCACCGACCTTCTCGTTGTCGAACGAGATGTAGTAGCTCAGGTCGGGGCTGTTGATGAGCCGGTCGTAGGAGATCACCGGCACCTTCTTGGCCTTCGCCTGCTGGACGATGGACGCTGCGGCCTCGCCGTCGAACGGGTCGAGGACCAGGACCTTGACGCCCTGCGTGAGCATCGACTGGGCCTGCTGCAGCTGCTTCGACGCGTCGCCGTCGGCGTTCGCGTAGATGACCGAGCAGCCGCTGCACTGCTTCTTCACCTCGGCGGTGAAGAGCGGACGGTCGGCGCTGGCGTAACGGGCGGTGACGGAGTCGGGCAGGAGCAGGCCGATCTTGGCCTTCGACGCGTCCCCGCCGCCTCCGCCGGAACCGGTCCCGGCGTCCGCGCCGTTGGAACAGCCCGCCAGGGTGGTGATCGCGAGCAGCAGGGCGCTGACGCCCAGCATCGCTCGTGTGGTGGATTTCTTCATTGAAACGTCCTCCAACAGTGGACCGCCCCCATCGGCGGTGCCCTGAGTGTGACAGCGAGCGTTCTTGGCTGCAAGAGTTGAACGCAAGGACCGCGCGCCGTGACGAAAACGTTATTCGGAGGGCGCGGGGCGGCCAGGCCAGCGGCGGGGCGGCCACGTCGGCGGGCGCGTGGGGCCCGGCAGCGACCGTCTCCGCTCAGCGTGCGCGCGTCACGTCCACGGCCTCGATCGCCAGGGCCAGCGCGCCGGTCACCGATGCCTTCTCGCCGAGCTGCCCCTGCACCACGTCCGGCGTGCCGTCCACGTCGACGATCAGCGACGACTCGAGAGCCTGCCGCATCGGGCCGAGCAGGAGTTCCCCGGCACGCGCGAACTCGCCCGTGACCACCACCCGCTCCGGGTCGAGGACGTTGCACAGGCCCACCGCCGCCGAACCGATCGCGCGCCCGGCGTCGGCCACGGCACGCATGCAGACCTGGTCGCCGCCCATCGCCCGCAGGATCAGGTCCGCCAGCTTGAGGGTGCCGACCTCGTCGCGGACGCCCTCGAGCACCGCGGGCGCGCCGGCGATCGCCTCGAGGCACCCGCGGTTGCCGCACCGGCAGAGGGGTCCGTTCGGCAGGACGGGGGTGTGCCCGAACTCACCGGCGATGCCGTGGTGCCCACGGAACAGGTGTCCGCCCAGCACGAGTCCGGCACCGATGCCGTTGCCGACGTCGAGCGTCACCACGGTGTCTCGGCCACGGGCCGCCCCGCTCCGGTGTTCCGCCAGGGCGGCGAGGTTGGCCGAGTTGTCGACCTGCACGGGCTTGTCCATCCGCCGGGCGAGCGACTGGCCGAGCGCGACGCCGTCCCAACCCCGCAGGATCCCGCCGCGCGCCGTCATCCCGGTGCGGGCGTCGATCGGGGCGGCCACGGCCAAGCCGACGGCGAGCACCTCGTCCATCGACGACTCGATGGACTCCACCATGTCCAGCACGAGCAGCGCGGTCTTGTCGAGCTCGGCGTCGGCGCGGTGGTCGCGGGCCAGGGGCATGTGCCGCTCGGCGAGGACGGCGCCGTTCAGGTCCGACAGCGCGAGCCGCAGGTGCCGCGGCGAGACGTGCACCCCGGCGACCAGCCCGAGGCCGTGCGGCAGGGTCACGCGGAGCGCCCGACGGCCGCTCGACGTGCTCGGCGTCGCGTGCAGGGCACCGGTCGCGACGAGTTCCTTGACGATGTTCGAGACGGTCGCGGGGGAGAGTCCGGTCACCCCGGCGAGCTCGACCTGCGTCAGCCCGCCGTGCCGCTTCACCGCGCTGACGACCCGACCCCGGTTGGCTTCACGCAGTGAAGCTTGGTTCCCCGGACTGCGGCGCGGCTCTGACACGGGGACAGCGTAACGGGCGGGTCCGGAACGCTCGCCGTGACGGACTGGAGGCACGGTGCCAGCTGGCACCGCGCCTCCAGTCCGTGTGTGGTCGCGTCCACGGCCCGCACTGGTCGTCAGACGCGTCGCGCCGTCCGGTCGAGGCGCGGGGTCGGGATGCCCAGGGTGGCGGCGGTGCGCCGGACGTCTGCGAGGACCGCCAGGGGTTCGGCGGCGGTCGGGTCGTCGTGCGCGGCGAGGCTCGCCCGCGCGATCGGGACGAGCGCCGTGGCCGCGGCCACCACGGCGGCCGTCACCCCCGGGCGTCGGACGGGCAGGGTCGTGGAGCGGTGTCGGGAGAGGTCGACGCCCCGTGCCTCCAGGACCGGGAGGAGTTCGCGGCCGGTCAGGAACGCCTCGCGGAGCGCCTGCCGATCCCCGACCATCGTCGCCAGGCCACCGCTCTGCAGGGCCTGTGCGAACATGCCGGCGTCGAGCACGAAGTGCAGCCACAGCCATCCGCGGATGTCGTCCTCGTCCTGCACGGTGAACCCCGCCCGCTGGAACACCGACCGCACCAGCTCCCGCCGTTCCGGAGCCGTGCCGGTCGTCCCGAGCCGCACCGAACGGAGGACGGCGCCGTGCAGGACCCCGTCGGCGTCGAACCCGCCGCCGGCGCCCGGGAACCCGAACAGCACCCGGTCCGCGGCGAGCGGTGCGACCGCGGCGAGGGGTTCGTCCCACACGTTGCCGAGGACCAGCACCGTGGCGTCGCCGATGTGGGGTGCCAGGGTGGCGACGGCCTCCTGCAGTCGGTGGTGGCCGACGCTGAGGACGACGAGGTCGTACGCGTCGTCCGTGTCGACCGACTCGACCAGTCTCGTCGGCGACGTCGATCGGGTCCGCCGCCCCAGGGGTCCGCGGCGACCGTCGATGACGTCGGTCTGCACGCTGTCGCCGTACTCGGCAGCACGCCCCGGCCGCACCAGGTGGTCGACCTGGTGCCCGGAGTGCTGGAAGGCCTGGCCGTAGATCGTGGCGATGACGCCCCGGCCGAGCATGAGGATCCGCATCAGGCACCTGTCCGCTAGTCTGGAGACGATCTCCACTTGGAAGATATGGAGATTGTTTCCACTTGTCAAGGAGCGCCCGTGCCGGTCGAGGAACCCATGCCTGCCGAGAAGCCGATGCGCGCCGAGAAGCCGATGCGCGCCGATGCCCGTCGGAACCGCGACGCGATCGTTGCCGCTGCCCGGACGGCGTTCGAGCGTGACGAGCAGCTGCGATTCGACGACTTCGCCGGACGCGCGGGAGTCGGCGTCGGCACCCTCTACCGACACTTCCCGACACGCGAAGCGCTGGCGGCTGCGGTCTACCGGGGTGAGGTCGACGTCCTCTGCCGCCGTGCTCGTGACTCGACGCGACCAGCGGCCGAGAGCCTCGACGACTTCCTGCACGGGTTCGTGGAGTACGTGGTCGACCACGCGGGGCTCGCGCGCACCCTCGCCGCCGTCGTCGACGCCACCACGCAGGCCGAGGGCGGGGGAGACCTGGAGCGGACGCTCGCCGAGCTGATGGCGCGCGCTGCTGCCGACGGCACCATCCGGTCCGACGTCGCCCCCGGGACGGTGCTCATGCTGCTGCACGGCATCGGGGCTGGGATCGATCGCACCGGGTGGGCGACGGAAGCCCGTGCTGCCGCCGACCTGATCTCCCGAGGACTCCGGGCCGGCTGATCCGTCAGCGCGGTCGCACCACCGGAGTGGTGCGGGCACGGAGCAGGCGGGCACGAAGCAGCACGGCCGCGCTCGCAGTTGCGGCGAGCACGACGAGTGACCACGCCACCGTGCCCACCGCGCCGGCGGGGTGGACGACCGACTGTCCGATCGCGGCCTGCACGGTGAGGAGCACGGTACCCGCCGCCCACGCGACCGCGACGACGACCACGATCCGCACCTGCGTGGTCGGGTCCGCCAGCCACGGCAGGTGCCGACCGGCGGCGGCGACCAGGAGCGCCACCAGCGGGAGTACCTGCAGGGCGTGCATGCCGACGAAGTGGGCGACCCGGTAGTCGCCGCCGACGGTGCTCCATCCGAGCAGCGGCACCCCGGGTCCGCCGTCCGCGATCCCCACCGTGTGGGCGCCGACGATCCCGTCCGGGGCGGTGAGCTGGGTGGGGGTCGGGCCGGTCATGAGGAACGCGACCCCGATGCCGAGGAGCGCGATGACGGCACCGGCACGGACGGCGACCGTCAGTGCCGGGGTGGGCAGGCGGAGGAAGAACAGCGCGATCGAGGTGACGAAGGTGCAGAGGTAGAGCGTCGTGATCGCCACCGCCATCACCGCCCACACCACCACGTGCACGCTGTTCGACACGTTGAAGTGACTCGTCGTGCCGGTCGCGGCGGCCCACACGATGAGCACCTGTTCCACCACCAGGGCCACGGCGACCACGGTGCCGAGTCGGCGAGCCAGTGTCCCCCACTTCGGCAGGTGGGCGATGAGCCACGCCCACGTGACGGCGTAGAGCAGGATCGACAGCGAGAACTTCAGGGGCTTCATCCACGCCGGTGCTCCGAGGATGGTCCGGGGATCCACGACGAGTCCGACGAGGCAGACCGCGGTGGACACGACCATCAGGCCGGCCACGGCCATGAGTGCCGGGTGCCACGCGACCGCTCGGCGGACGGCGGCGATCACCGGGTCACGCTCCGGGCGTGCAGCAGGGCGGCGGCCACGACGTCGGCGGTGGGGGTCGGGTGCACGCCGAAGGTCTGCTCGAACGCCGACGAGTCGAAGACGTAGGGGTCGGTGTACTGGTACCGCAGCTCGAGCGTCTCGCGGGCGGACGTGTTGAACAGCGCACCGAAGCGCAGCGTGGCCGACGACATCACGGCCGTGCGAGCGGCGGGGACCCCGGCGAGCTCGACGTACTGCCGCCCCGTCAGCGCCGGGGCGGTCGGCAGGTGCCAGGTCCGGCCCGTCGCACGGCCGTCGGTGCCGAGGACCACGAGCGCGTCGCCGATGTCGGTCGTGGCGGTGAGGGAGTGCGGCTGGTCGGCGTCGAGCAGCCAGGTCGGCCGCTTGCCGGCGGCGATCCGATCGACGACGAACCCGTTGAACACGCTCGTCGTCGCCCCGGGGCCGGTGAAGTCGGCGCTCCGCCCGATGGTGACGGCCAGTCCGCGTTCGGCCGCGGTCCGCAGCAGCTCGAGGGAGGCCGCGCGCACCGCACCCTTCCGGCCGGAGGGGTTGATCGGGGTCGCCTCGGTCATCGGCCCGGACACGCGGCCGTAGGCGTAGACGTTGTCGAGGTACACCAGGTGGGTGCCCTCGGCCAGGGCTGCCTCGACGGTGTTGTCGACGATCCGCGGCCACTGGTCGGCCCAGACCCCCGACGAGTACGGCAGGCCGGCGACGAGGTACGCGACGTCGGAGCCGTGCAGTGCGCGGCGGACCGCGGTGGGGTCGAGCAGGTCGGCGATGACGTGGTCGGTGCGGGCGTCGGCGCTCTTGCTCTCGTTGTTGCCTGCCGTTGCTGGTGTCGACGGGCGCCGGCCGACGGACACGGCGGTGACGTCGTGCTCGCGGAGGGCTCGGAGCGTCTCGCGCCCGACGACACCGTTGCCGCCCAGGACGACGTGCAGCGGAGCGGTCATGCGCCGGCCTCGTCCGTCTCGGCGACGGGGAACAGGTCGTGGGTGGCGTCCTGCTGCGCCAGGCGCCGGAGTCCTGCGAAGAGCGGATCGCCGAGGACGGTCCCGATCACCATCAGCTCCGCCATCGCGGTCCGGCCGTCGCGGTCCTGCAGCGCGGCGACGTCGGCACGTGCCGCGCTCGCCGCTGCCGACACGTAGGCGTCGAGGTAGTCGTCCGGAGCGTCGAACCCGATGGTGCGCAGCCCGTCGAGCGCCCGGGCCGCGGTCTCGAGTCCCGGGTTGTCCGACGTCGCGCACCAGCCGGCGGCCGACACCCGTTCCTCGATCCGGGTACGGGCCTCCGGGGTCGCCTCGGGCTCGGGGGAGCGCGGGGTGGTCATCGCGTACTGGGCGACGGCGAAGACCTCGGCCAGCGGTGCGGTCTCGGCATCGAGCACGGCCAGGACCTGCTTCGTCACGGCGACCGAGAGCCCGCCGGTCTCCAGGAGTGCCCGGACGAGCCGGACCCGTTCGACGTGCCGGTCGTCGTAGGCGGTCTGGTTCGGCGCCGACTTCTCGCCGGGAGGCAGCAGGCCTTCGCGTTGGTAGTACTTGACGGCGGTGACCGGCGTGGACGCCGCTCGGGCAAGTTCAGATATTCGCACTATCGGAGAGTAGCGGTATCTACTAGCTGACCACAAGGCATCAGCGCAGGTTCCGGAACGTCGCACGGACGTCGTCGACGAGCAGCTCCGGCTGTTCGAGCATCGCGAAGTGCCCGCCGCGCGCCACCTCGTTGAAGAACACCAGGTCGGTGTACCGGCGCGCTGCCCAGCGGCGCGACCGGCGGACGTACTCGCCCGGCATGATGCTCAGGCCGACGGGCAGGGTCAGCGGCTCCTCGACGGTGCCCGGGGTGGCCCAGCCGGTCCGCGTCGCCTCCCAGTAGAGGCGCGCCGCGGACGCAGCGGTGTTCGGCAGCCAGTACAGCATGACGTCGTCGATGATCTCGTCGAGCGGGAAGAGCCGCTCGGCATCGCCGTGTTCGTCGTGGGAGCCGCCGACGTCCTGGAACATCGCGTAGATCCACGACGCCAGCCCGACGGGGGAGTCCGCCAACGAGTACCCGATGGTCTGCGGGCGGGTCGACATCTGCTGCGAGTAGGCCGACAGCTCCCGCCAGTAGTGGCCGCTCTCCTGCAGCATGACCTGCTCGTCGGGGGAGGCGTTCCGGGCTTCGTCGTCGGTCGGCATGAACAGCGCCATGTTGAGGTGGATCCCGGCGAGCCCGATGTCCCCGGCGGCCTGCAGTGCCGCGAGCTCCGCGGTGACGGTGGCGCCGAGGTCACCGCCCTGGGCGAACCAGTCCGTGTACCCGAGCCGGGACATCAGCACCGACCAGGCCCTCGCGGTCCGGGCGGTGTTCCACCCGGTCGTCGTCGGCTTCCCGGAGAAGCCGAACCCGGGCAGGCTCGGGATCACGACGTGGAACGCGTCCGCCGCGTCGCCGCCGTGCGCCACCGGGTCGGTGAGCGGACCGATCGCGTGGCGGAACTCCAGGACGGAACCGGGCCAGCCGTGGGTGAGCAGGAGCGGACGGGCACCGGGGACGGCGGACCGGACGTGCAGGAAGTGGACCTCGAGCCCGTCGATGTGGGTCGTGTGCTGGCCCCAGCCGTTCAGCAGTGCTTCGGTCCGGCGCCAGTCGTACTCCGTCGTCCAGTGTTCGACGAGGGCGCGGACCTTCTCGAGTCGGGGCCCCTGCGAGGTGTCCTCGACGGTCTCGGCATCGGGCCAGCGGGTGGTCAGGAGACGGCGGCGCAGGTCGTCGAGTTCCGCCTGGGGGACGTCGAGGGTGAACGGGGTGATGGCTGCGGTGTCCGACATGGGGTCCTCGAGTGCTCGGCGTCGCGACGGCTGTCCGTCTTGATCGCAGATGATCTTTGCACAAGACGATCTTGTTCCGGTACGGTCTCCGGTATGGACAGTCCGACGCCGACCGACGCACTCCCCGAGATCGACTGGGGTGCTGAGGGCATCGAATCCGAACTCGGGTGGGCGCTGCCGCTGGCGCTCCAGGGCTTCACGCGTTTGGGCAGCGAGGCGGTCGCCGACGTGCCGGGAGGTCCCCGTGGTTACCAGGTGCTCGTCGCGACCACGACCGAGGAGCCGTCGTCGCAACTCGGGCTCGCGCAGCGCCTCGGGATCGACAAGACCCAGATGACCTACATCGTCGACGCGCTCGAGGCGGGCGGGTTCGTCGAACGCCGCCCCGCCCCGACGGACCGGCGGGTGCGGCAGGTCCACCCCACCGACGCCGGCCGTGCCCTGCTCGCCCGGACGCGGTCCGCCCTGCGCGGCGCCGAGGGCGTGCTCATGCGGCACCTCGACGACGACGAGCAGACGACACTGCGCCGGCTGCTGGCCCGCGTCGCGCTCACCGCCGGGCTCGGCACCGCCGGACCGGACCAGGCGGACCCCACGTTCCAACACCCCCTCGCCGTCCCGGAGCGATCCCGACGGCGCACCGCGACGACCACGTCGACCACCACTGCAGTGAGGCCCCGCCCATGACCACCACCATCCTCGTCGCCGGCGCCACCGGCGACCTCGGGCACCGCATCGTCCGCGAGCTCACCCAGCACGACGTGCGGGTTCGGGTCCTCACCCGGCCAGGCAGCAGGACCGCCGCAGAACGCTTCGGCGACGACGCCCGTGTCGACGTCGTCGCCGCCGAGTACGGCGACCACGACGCCCTGACCCGGGCCGTGAGCGGCGCCGACGTCGTGGTCTCCGCCGTGAGCGGGACCCGCCCGGTGATCGTCGACGCCCAGCGCGCGCTGCTCGCGGCGACCGTGGCGGCGGGCGTCCCGCGGTTCATCCCGTCCGACTACTCGGCTGACTACCGGCGGATCGCACCCGGCACCAACCGCAACTTCGAGCTGCGGCGCGAGTTCGCCGCCGACCTCGATGCGGCCCCAGTGCAGGCGACCTCGATCCTGACCGGCATGTTCACCGACCTGCTGACCGGCGAGGCCCCGATGATCCTGTCCGGCCGTCGGCTCGTGCTGTTCTGGTCGTCGGCGGACCAGGTGCTCGACTTCACCACGAAGGACGACGTCGCCCGGGTCACGGCCCTCGCTGCCCTGGACGACGATGCTCCGCGGGTGATCGAGATGGCGGGTGACCAGGTCACCGCCCGCGACGTCGCACGCACCATGAGCGAGCTGACGGGGGAGCGCTTCCGGCTGCAGTGGGCCGGCACGACCGGGACCCTGTCCGCGATGAGCGCCGTCGGCAAGCGCCTGTCGAAGGACCCCGACGAGACGTTCCCGGCATGGCAGGGGATGCAGTACTTCGTGAGCATGTTCAGCGGGCAGGCGCAGCTGCACCACGTCGACAACGACCGCTACGGCGTGCAGTCGTGGACGAGCGTCCGTGACGTGCTCCGCGCACACCTCAGCGGACAGGGCCACCCGGCGACGGACTGACGGGCGCGGTGTGCGGTCGTCGGCGGCGGAGCAGGAACGCGAGACCGACGACGACGACCGGCACCAGCGCGAGCGCGGCGAGCCAGACGAGGACGTCCCACTCCGGTGAGAGCGGCACGCCGAGCGTGCTCGACGAGGTCCGCCAGACCTGGTCGCCGGGCCCCTCGTGCTCGTCCATCCCCGTGACCGGGAACAGCAGCGCCGTCACGATCGCCCAGCCGACCAGCACCACGACGGCGATCAGCGTCCACGGACGCGTAGCGGACGGGGCGGACATCTGTGTCACCGGACCGCAGTCCGCGAGCGCTCGGCCCGGGTGCCCCACCACCTGGCGACCAAGGTCGCGGCCCCCAGTGCAAGCCCGACCACGCCTGATCCGAGACACGGGACGAGGACGAGGCCGAGGCCGATGTTCGCGCCGCCGCCCTCCGGGCCGTAGGACGCGTCGTACATCAGCGCCCCGACGCCGAGGAACCCCACGGCGAGGAGCACGGTGCTGACCCAGTGGAGTGTGCGGGCTGTGGTCATGGCGGTTGTTCCCCTCGAGAGTGCGGTTGACGAATCCTCGCACGGCCGTTCGGCCGCACATTCCCGGAGCGGCATCAGTCCTTCGGCACGCGGCCAGACCGGACCGCCCGGACGATCTGCCACACGCAGACCGCGAGCACGACCGCGCCGGTGACAGCCGCGACCCACGTGCCGGCGACTCCGACCATCGGCGTGGTCGTGCAGGAGCTCGTGCCCGCTCCGGGGACGGCGTCGAGACACGTGGTCGTCTGGACCAGCAGCAACATCGACACCGTCACGGTGACGACCACCGCGATCGTGGCCCACCCCACCACTCGTTCCACCGTGCGCTCCGTCCTGTTCGCCATCGGTGGCTCAACCATGCCGTACGACGGGCCGGACCGGTGTCTCGATCCGGCAACGACTCAGTCGTGCCAACAGGCGGACAGGCGGACGGGAGGCCC
>NZ_MJGT01000044.1:0-58930 GCF_001864975.1 Curtobacterium sp. MMLR14_002 | reverse complement strand
GCCAGCTGGCACCGCGCCTCCCGTCCGCCTGTCGGGGCGTACCTGGGCGAGACGGGCATACCCGGCGGAAACGGGCGTACCTGCCGGAAGCGGGCGTACCGGGTCGAAAGTTCCGACCAGGTACGCCCGTTCTCGCATCCCATCGCGGCCGTTCTGGGAAGGAAGTCCCGGTAGGGTCGCCGCATGAGCGGGGCGAGCATCAGCGTGCAGGACTTCGTGATGCGGTTCGGGGACCGCAACGTGGTCGACGGGCTGTCGTTCGACGTCGCCCCCGGCGAGACGTTCGGGCTGCTCGGCAGCAACGGCTCCGGCAAGACCACGACGATCCGGGCCCTGCTCGGCATCACCACCCCGACGGCGGGCACGCTGACGATCGACGGCCGCCCCTACCGACCGGCCACCGGCGGCATCGGCTACCTGCCCGAAGAGCGCGGGCTGTACCGCAAGGAGTCCGTCATCGACGTGATGACCTACTTCGGGCGCCTGCGCGGGCTCCGCGGCGCCGAGGCGACCGCGTGGAGCATGGACTACCTGGCCCGGGTGGGGCTCGCCGACCGCGCGAAGCTGCGCGTCGACAAGCTGTCCGGCGGGCAGCAGCAGAAGGTGCAGCTCGGCATCACGATCATGGACCAGCCCCGGCTGCTCATCCTCGACGAACCGACCAAGGGCCTCGACCCGGTGAACCGGCGGCTCCTGCTCGACCTGGTCGACGAACGGAAGGCCGACGGCGCGACCGTGGTCCTCGTGACGCACCACATGGACGAGGTCGAGCGGCTCTGCGACCGCATCCTCCTGCTCAAGGACGGCCGGGCCGCCGCGTACGGATCGGTGCCCGACGTGCAGGACGCCTTCGGTGGCGCCGTCGCCCGTGTGGGGCTCGACGGTCCCGTGCCGAAGTCACCGCTGTACCGGCTCGCCCGCCACGAAGGGCACGTCGCCTACCTCGTCCCGACCCAAGCCGCTGCTCCGGACGGTGCGGACGTCCTGGCAGAACTGGTCGCGGCCGGGGTGCACGTCACCGCGTTCGAGATGCGCCGGATTCCGCTCGACGAGATCTTCGTGCAGGTCTACGGGCACGACGCCCTGGCTGCGGCGTCGACCGACGGGGCAGCGGCATGAGCAACCTCGGCACGGTCGTCCGGTTCGAGTTCGTCCGCGCGGTCAAGAAGCCCGCGTTCTGGATCGGCACCCTCGCGCTGCCGGTCGTCATCGTGGTCGTCTCGCTGCTCGTGGGCATCGGGCAGGCAGCCGGCACCAACTCCGTGGTGTCCGGGTCGTCGGCCACGAAGACCCCGTTCCACTACGTCGACGAGTCCGGCCTGGTGTCGGAGTCCGTGGCCGCGAAGTGGGGCGGGACCCCGTCCACCGACGCCGCCGCCGACCGTGCAGCCGTTCGATCCGGTGACCTCGACGCCTTCATCGTGTTCCCGTCGTCGCCGTCCACGACGGCCATCCGGGTCGACGCCGCCGACCGCGGACTCTTCGCGAACGGGGTCTACTCGTCGCTGGCCGAGCGGGTGCTCGAGCAGAGCGTCGCCGCGTCCGTCGACGACCCCGAGACCGTGCAGCTGCTCCGCAGTCCGCCCGCCACCGACGTCACCACCTACGCGGACGGCCGGGTCGCACCGGGCTGGCTGTCCGTCGTGCCGCCGTTCCTGTTCGTCGCAGCGTTCTTCGGGCTCGTCATCCTGCTCGCCGCCCGGATGGTCACCGTCGTGGTCGAGGAGAAGGAGAACCGGATCTCCGAGATGATCCTGACCACGGTGACCGCGGGCGACCTGATCCGCGGCAAGGTCATCGCGATGCTGCTCGTCGGCTTCGTGCAGGTCAGCGTGTTCGTCGTGCCCGGCCTGGTCGGACTGCTCGTCGCCCTGCCGCTGGTGTCGTCGCAGCTCGGTGGGCTGACCGTCGACCCGTGGCGGATGGTGACCGGGGCGCTGCTGCTCGTCGGCGGGGTGCTGCTGGCGTCCGGGCTGTTCGTCGCCGTCGGGGCCGCCGTCCCGTCGATCAAGGACGCCTCGGCCCTGCAGTCGGCAGCGATCTTCGCGCTGATCATCCCCCTGTACGCGGCGTTCTTCGTGATGACGACGCCGACGTCGCCCGTCGCGCAGTTCTTCACGTACTTCCCGACCTTCACCCCGATCACCGCGATGGTGCGGAACGCCGTCGGGGCCCTGACCGTGACGGAGTCGGTGGTCTGCATCGTCGAGGTGTTCGTCGTCGCCGGGCTGCTGCTGTGGTTCGCGGAGTACCTGTTCCGGCACTCGGTCGCGCAGTACGGGTCGAAGGTGACGGTGCGGCAGATGCTGTCGTGGCGGCGGGGGCGGCGGGGCTGACCTCGTCGGTCGGTGCCGCACGACGTCAGACGCGGACGGGTGCCTCGTCGAGGTCCCACGACGGGACGGCGTGCCGCTTCCATCCCTGGCGCAGGGTGTTCGCCGCGCGGTCGAACTCGACCAGGACGTCGATGTGCGGGCGGACCAGCATCTGGATCTGCAGCCCCTCGTAGACCGAGAGCAGCTGGGTCGCAGCCTGGTACGCGGGGATGCCGGCCTCTTCCGAGCCCTTGTCGAAGTCGCGCTGCAGCCCGACGGTCAGCTGCTCGGCGTACTCCTCGAACCGCTTGCGGAACAGTTCGGCGAACCCGGACTCCGAGCTGGCCACGGTGATCAGCCCCGCGAGCACCCGGACGAGCCCGGGGTCGGCGACGTCCTCGGCCAGGGTCAGGCGGACGTGCTCGATCGTGCACGTGGGCGGGTTCTTCCGCCGGGTCCCCCGCAGCTGCGCCCACCGGTCGTAGGTGACCAGGAGCAGGGCGTGCCAGGTCGGGAACAGCCGCTCGACGGTCTCGAGCGGGATACCGGCCACCTCGGCGACGACAGCCGCGTCGACGGTGTCGAACGGGTGCAGCCGGTAGGCACGGATGGCCGCGCGCACCGTGCGCTCTGCGAGGGACTCGTCGTCCTCGACGCGTTCGCCGTGCAGGGGTTCCATCCGACCATTGCAGCGCATTCCGGGCCGTTTGTCTCGTCCCAGAGCGGGGGCCGTGCTCCGGGCCGCGTCAGCGCGTCGTGATCACGGCGGTCAGCCGACGGTGACGGGCGCCGCCGGCGGGCGGACCCGCTGGCGCATCCACACGAAGAACCCGGTCAGCGTGAAGACGCCGTAGAAGACGTACATCAACCCGGAGGCGTAGTACCCGGCCGAGAACAGCAGCGGCACGCCGACCAGGTCGACCGCCACCCAGATGAGCCAGAACTCGACCCACCCCTTCGCCATGCCGTACGTGGCGAGCAGCGATCCGACGAAGATCCACGCGTCGCTCCACACCGGCTCGTAGGACCCGAGCGCGCGGAAGACGGGGGTCAGCAGGGCGGTGCCGCCGACCATGCCGACGACGAGCAGCAGACGGGTCCGCCAGGAGGCCCAGCGCGGGTCGATCACGGTCGTCGCGTCCTCGGGGCGGTGCGTCCACCGGTACCAGCCGTAGATGCTCACGATGATGAACATGACCTGACGGCCGGCCTGCCCGAGCAGGTTGACGGGGTTCGGGGTGTCGAAGAGCGCGCCCATGAAGACGGTGAAGAGCAGGGCGTTGCCGACCAGTCCGACCGGCCAGGCCCAGACCTTCCGGCGCATACCGCCGAGGGCGCTGAGCAGCCCGAAGACGTTGCCGATCACCTCGCGCCAGAGCACCGTCTGGTCGCCGATGACGATCTGCGCGTCGAACAACCAGCGCACGATGTCCATGGGCCCTCCCCGTTTCCGGACGGTGCAACGACGCCGTGCCTACCGGCATTCCTTCTGTGATCGCTCTGCACACGCGGAGCGCGCACCCAGAAACCGGGGTACAAACCATGTCCTCCCTAGCGGGGACAAAAATGACCCCTGTTCTGGGGTCCGGGTGAACGCTCGTTCTCGCTTGTCGGCACTTTGGGGGACAGGTAACGTCGACACCAGAGCGAGTCCAGCCCGCCCGAGCAGCAGCACATGCGCTCCGAGGCCCGGCGACCGCTCTCGGCACCGGTCAGCCGCGACCCCCTCCAACCACTGGGTCGATGACAACCTCCCCACCGGACACGACGCCCGAATGTCCCCGGTGGGCTTCAGCGTGCCCGGAGCACGCAGGAACGGATCCACCCCATGCACAAGATCGTCACCGGTGCCATCGCCGGCGCAGCAGGCGTCGCACTCCTCCTCGGCGGTGCGGGCACGTTCGCCCTCTGGAACGCCAGCGCCTCGAGCGCCGCGTCCGCCGTGAGCGCCGGCACCCTGACGCTGAGCGCCAACAACGACGGTGCCTGGACCGACATCACGAACGGTCGTTCCACCGCGATCGACCCGACGAAGGCCCTGATGGTCCCGGGCAACACGTTCCAGTTCACCCAGACGCTGAACATCGGTGCGACCGGCCAGGACCTCAAGGCGAACCTGACCTACGCCAACCAGAGCATCACCGGCGACGCCGCGCTGCTCGCCGCCACGACGAAGACGCTGGCCGTCACGTCGACGAGCGCCTCGGTCGTGCAGTCCTCGTCGAACACGAACACCTTCGTGGTCTCGCCGTCCTCGTCCACGTCGACCGTCAAGGTCGTCTTCACGGTGACGCTCCCCGCGTCGGCGACCACCGGTCAGGGCGGCTCGATCAACCTCAGCGCGCTGGCCTTCACGCTGACCCAGACCGCGATCGGTTCCTGATCCCCCGATCGCACCCCACCGACCACGACGACCAGGAGCACGCACATGACCGCCACACCGCGGACGACGGGACGCCACCGCGCAGCCCGACGGTACCGCTGGGTGTGGCCGGTCGCGATCGCCCTGGTCGTCGCGGTCGGAACGGCGCTCCTCGGCGCCGGCGGCACGTACGCCCTCTGGAACGGGACCGCCAGCACGGGAGCCACCACGGTGCGCTCCGCCACGGCGACCATCACCGTCGGCAGCACCACGGCGATGAACACCGCGGTCCTCGGGCCGGGCACGAGCACCACCGGCACCTTCACGGTGCGGAACACCGGGTCGATCCCCCTGTCCATGCGCGTCACGACGACGGCCTCCAAGTCGTCCGTCGCGGCGGCGACCGGTGAACTGACGCTCCACCTCGCGATGGTGTCCTCGACCGCGAAGTGCGTGCCCGGGCTCACCGGCACGAGCGCGCGGCTCGCCACCTTCGACACCGGCACCGGGTCCTTCACCCTGCCGGCCGGCGTCAGCGGCATCGCCTGCCTCGAGATGGCGCTCGACGCCGACGCCCCGCAGAGCGTCGCCGGCGCCACCACCGACTTCACCCTCACCGTCACCGGAACGCAGGTCTCCGCATGAACCGCCGCCTCCGGCTCCTCGTCGCCGTGCTCCTCACCGCCGTGTTCGTCGGTGGCACCTCGAGCGCCGCGTGGGCACTGTGGAGCGCGTCGGGCACCACCGCGGCGAGCACCACGGTCGGCACGGTCGCGGCGTCGATCAGCGGCACGAGTGCCCTCACCACGGCGTTCTCGTCGAGCGTCACCTCGACGACGAAGCCGATCACCCTGACCGACTCGGGCACCCTCGCCGGCACCTCCACCACCACGGTCTCCGTCGTGTCCGGCAGCTCGACCGCGCTCGCCAAGGCCGTCACCGTCGTCGCCTGGCCGGTCGCCTCGACCGCGGGCTGCACCACGAGCACTGCCGTCGGCACGGGGTCCGTCACCGGCACCTGGGCGTCGCTGCCGAGCATGAGCGCGAAGCTCGCCGCCGGCGCCTCCGCCGTCTGGTGCACCCGCAGCACTCTGCAGTCATCGGCCCCGGCCGGCTCGACCGCCAAGGTGAACGTCAACCTCACCGTCACGAGCGGCACCTGGACCTCGGGCATCGTCGCCGGCGGCTTCACCCTGACCACGCCGGCTGCGACCGTCGACACCACCCCCTCGCTGGTCTGCACCGACCACGGCGGTTGGTACGTCGAGATCCGGTGGGACGCCGCGAACCGGCCGATGGACACCTGGTACGGCGCGTTCGTCGGCTCGACCCCGGTCGGGCAGAAGGCGCAGGACTACTCCGCGTTCATCACGATCGCGCCGCCGGACGTCCCCGCGAGCGCCGGCACCGCTGGCACGCTGACCGTCACCGTCAAGGTGCTCGACAGTGCCGGAAACCCGACGTCGACCGTCGCGGGCACCGGCAAGGTCACGCTCTTCACGCAGGACAACGGGGCGGCGATCCGATGCGGCGCATGAGCACCCCCACCCCGCGCTCCGGCTGGCGCGCCGTCGTCCACGCCGTCGTGCTCGGTCTCAGTACCGGACTCCTGCTGCTCGTCGCGGCCCTGGCGGTCGTGCTGATCGTCGTGCCGAAGGCCACCGGCTCGATGCCACTCACCGTCCTGACGCAGTCGATGGAGCCGACACTGCCGCCGGGGACCCTGCTCGTGGTCCGTCCGACCCCGATCGACGACATCCGGGTCGGCGACGTCGTGACCTACCAGATCGTGTCCGGCCAGCCCGCGGTCGTCAGCCACCGCGTGGTCTCGGTGTCGTCGTCGTCCGACGGCGAGCGGACCTTCGTGCTCAAGGGCGACAACAACGCCGAGGCCGACCCGGCACCGGTCACCGCCGTGCAGATCCGTGGCGTGGTCTGGTACTCCGTGCCGGAGATCGGCATCGTCAACCAGGTCGTCAACGGGTCGCGGAGCTGGCTCATCCCCGCGGTCGCCGGCGTGCTCCTGACGTACGGGGCGGTGATGATGACCGCGGGCTTCGTGAGCGCCGCACGTCGTCGCCGCGCCGGCACCAGCCGTGCCGGCACCAGCCACGGACGCCGCAGCGCAGCGCACCACGTCGAGCGGACCACCACCGAGAACACGACCACCACCCGGTCTAGGCTCGGTGGACGTGACGGACGGAGTGCAGCGGGCGCGGGAGCTCCTCGACGCAGCGGCCCGACGGCTCCGCGCCGCGGACGTCCCGGACGAAGCACTCGGCGAGTACGTGCAGCCGAAGGCCGTCCTCGGGATCCGTCGTGACCCGACGATGCGGCCCCTCGGTCGGGTGTGGCGGGTCGGAGCACTCCTGATCGGGTCGTCCCCCGAGACAGTCGGCCGTGTCTGGGCCACCGGGTCGATCACCCGTGTCACCGAACCCGGTCGGTCGCAGTACCAGTCGGTCTCCGCCGAGGTCCGTCGCGCCTACCGAGCCGCCGCCGCGAAGGGGCACTTCGGCGCCGGTGACACGGTGAACCACGGCGCCGTCCCGATCCCCGTCGACGACTCCCTGGTCGGCGCCGAGGGCGTGCTCGTCGTCATCGACGACGTGCCGTCGGTCCGGTGGTCCCCGACCGCCGGCGCCGCGGTCCCCCTCGCCGACTACCTGGACGACCGCGTCGGGCTGCTCGTCGATCCCCCGCGGGGCGCGACCGACTGACGCGGCCCGCGGCCACGGAATCGCACGGTGCTGGGTTCGTCGTGCGGTGCCGGGTCACCCCACCCGTGCGAACTTGCCCGCACCGTGCCCCGCCACGACCCCGCACCCAGCCACCTCCGCCGCCCGGACCCACGAACCACGCACCGTGCGGCTCCGGGTGAGCCCCAAGGACGCGACCACGGAGCCGCACCGTGCCGGGTTCGTCATGCGTGCCGGTTCCTCGAGCATGCGCCCCGACCCACGAACTCAGCACCGTGCGGCCCGCCCTGCATCCCGCACCGTGCGTCCGCGGCACCCGAACCCGGCACCCGAACCGGCCACCCGCACCCCGCAGCCCGTCCGCCGGACGCGATCCGGGCCTCCAGTTCGACCGGACCGAACACGCGCCTGTCACGACGTCACCCGGTCCCGATAGTGTCGGAACGTGAGCAACGAGGCATTCGACGACCGTTACGAGCTGCGCGAGTTCGCGCCCGGGACGGACGACAAGGGGGCACCGAACGCCGAGACGGCAGCGTGGATGCAGGCCGTCGGGATGGGCTTCCACGAAGCCGACCCCGACGCCGAGGGCGCAGCCCGCATGGCGTCGCACTTCATCGCCGACGAGGAGACGTTCCTCGGGGTCTACGTGCGCGAGCCGTTCCCGGGGTCCGTCGACGAGACGTGGCCGGCCGGCACCTTCACGTGGTTCCGCAAGGCGCTGAGCTGGGGTGACGGCTCCTCCGTCGACACCCAGGCGATCTCCGCGGTCACCGTCCGCCCGACCGAGCGTCGCCGCGGCATCCTGCGCCGGATGATGACGCACGCGCTCGAGCGCGGGGTCGCCGAGGGCTACGCCGTCGCGTCGCTGACCGCGTCCGAGGGCACCATCTACCGCCGCTTCGGCTTCGGCTGCGCCATCCGCGAGCGTGCCGTGCACGTCCGCCGCGAGCGCGCGCTCCCCCTGCTCGCCCCGACCTCCGGCACGGTGTCGGTCGTCACGCCGCAGTGGCTGGCCGACGGCCCGGGCAAGGCGGTCTTCGACCGGTTCCACGTCCGTACCCCCGGCTCGATGGTCCGCAACACCGGCACCTGGCCGATCGTGTTCGGCCTGCTCGGGCACGACGGGCAGAAGGCGAAGGACGTCCGTGCGGCGGTGCACCGTCCCGACGGCTCCGACGAGATCGACGGCTACGTGACCTGGCGCGTCAAGGAGGACCGCGGCTCCGACACCGCGCTCGAGATCGTCGACCTGGTCTACGCCGACGACCAGGCCTACACCGCCCTGTGGGAGTTCCTGCTCTCGGTCGACCTCAACGACGTCGTGAAGTACAACCGCTCCCGCCTCGACGACCCGATCGTCGCGGCGCTCGGCGATAACCGTGCATACGACGTCGACCACGAAGAGGACCACGTCTGGCTGCGCGTGCTCGACGTGCCGGCGGTGCTGGCCTCGCGGCCGTTCGCCGTCGACGGGTCGCTGACACTCGGGGTCACCGACGCGCTCGGCTTCACCACCGGCACGTACCGCCTCGACGTCCAGGAGGCCCGTGGCACCGTCACGCGCATCGCCGACGACGTCGACGCGGCCGGCTCTGACGTCCAGCTCGACGTCGCAGAGCTCGGTGCGCTGCTGATCGGGTCGGTCTCCCCCGTCACCCTGGCCGCCGCGGGGCTCGTCCGCGCTGCGGACCCGGCGTCGGTGGAGCTGCTCCGCGCGATGCTGCTGCCGCCGCGGACGCCGCACGGCATCACGTACTTCTGATGGACGTCGCCCGGGTGGTGGGTCGCGCGCGTCAGGTCGTCTCCGTCCTGGCGTCCCCCACCCTGCGAGCAGCGGTGCTCGGCGGGAGCCCCGTCGATGACCGCACCCGGGCAGCGATCGACTCGTTCGACTGGCTCACCGACGACGGTCCCGACGCGTCGGTGCTCGGCAGGACGTCACGCGAACTCCAACGGCTGCAGTCGCCGGCAGCGGTGCTCGAGTTCGACCGGATCGAGCGGATGCCGGTGAAGGACGTCGAACGACATGCGCTGTCCGTCCGGATCGTGGAGCTGGTGTTCGAGCGACTCGGACAGGAGCGAGCCGTGCCGGAAGCCGTCCTGAACGCGGCCATCGGCATGTTCGCGACCGATGTCTCCGTCGTGCGCCGGGACGCCGTGGACCTCGGCGTCCTGACGCGCACCGACGACGGTTCGGTCTACCGGATGGTGCGTCGTCCGGCCTGATGCTGCTCGGTCGTCCCGCACGGCGCGCAGCAGCGAGTAGTCTCCCCGCCATGACGGACGACACGGTGGTCGACTGGCTCGTCGCCTCCGACCCGGCACTGCGCTGGCAGGTCGAGCGGGACCTCGTCGACGCCCCCGCCGCGACGTGGCAGGCCACCCGTGCCCGGGTCGCGACCGAGGGGTTCGGCGCAGCGCTCCTCGCTCACCAGGACCCGGACGGACAGTGGGCTGGCGGCTCGTACTTCCCCGCCGACTTCGACCCCGACGGTCCCGAGGCCCAGGCCGCCGGACAGCCCTACACGGCGACGACCTGGTCGCTCAACACGCTGCGCGACTGGGGGCTCGACGCCGCTGTGCTCGGGGACACCGCCGTGCGCCTCGCCGAGAACAGTCGGTGGGACTACGACGACCTGCCGTACTGGGGCGGCGAAGTGGACTGCTGCATCAACGCCTTCACGCTCGCCAACGGCACCTGGCTCGGTGCTGACGTGGATGACATCGCCGAGTGGATCCTCGAGCACCAGCTCGCCGACGGTGGCTGGAACTGCGAGTGGGTCGAAGGGTCCACCGTGTCGTCGTTCCACTCGACCCTCAACGTGCTCGACGGGCTGCTGCAGCACGAGCAGCTGTCCGAGGGATCGCACCCGCGCGCCACGGAGCTCCGCGCGGCCCGACACCGCGGAGCCGAGTACCTGCTCGAACGGCGGCTGCTGTACCGGAAGTCCGACGGCGAGCTCGTCGGCTCCTGGGTGCACCGTTTCGCGTACCCGTCGCGATGGATCTACACCGAGCTTCGGGCGACCGATCACCTGCGGGCGGCCGGGTTGCAGGACGGGACCCCGCCGGACCCACGTGCTGCCGAGGCGATCGAGCTCGTCCGCGCGGCTCGCAACGCCGACGGCACCTGGACCCAAGGTGAACGTGCACCAGGGCGGCAGTGGTTCGAGGTCGACGTCCCGGCGGGCGAACGCTCGAAGTGGCTCACCCTGATGGGGACGCGGGTCCTGCGGTGGTGGGACGGCGCGGCAACGGCCGGCTGACCTCGCACGGTGCGAGGGGCGGGCGCTCTGGTGCGAGGTTCCCGATTCCGTGGCAGGCGGATGCGCTCGCACGGAGTACGGAACCTCGCACCACAACAGCGGCGGGGGCACCTGACCTCGCACGGTGCGAGGCTCGGCACGAGCGGGGGCGCCCCTACGCCCGGCGCCGCACCCGCGGGTCGACGAACGCGTAGACCACGTCGACGATCACGTTCGCGGTGACGATCAGCAGCGCCGAGAACAGCGTGAAGCCGACGACCACCTGCAGATCGAGCGTGTGCACCGCGTCGATGAGCAGCGCGCCGAGGCCCTGCATCGAGAACACCTTCTCGGTGATGACCGCACCACCGAGCAGCGACCCGAGGTCGAGCCCGAACAGCGTCACGACGGGCAGGATCGCCGTCCGGAGCCCGTGCCGCACGACGACCTGGCGCTCGCGCAGCCCCTTGGCCCGGGCGGTCCGCACGAAATCCTGCGACATCGACTCGAGCATCTCGCCACGGGTCAACCGGGCGTAGATCGCCGCGCTGATGAAGGCCAGCACGCACCACGGCAGGATCAGGTGGGTGAACCAGCCGACCGGGTCGTCGCCGAAGGCCACGTACCCGCTCGTCGGCAGGATCCCCAGTACGAAGCCGAACAGCAGGATGCCGAGCAGCCCGACCAGGTACGCCGGAGACGAGACACCGGCGACCGCGACCGTCATGACGGCCCGGTCGACGAAGGTGCCGCGGCGCAGCGCCGAGACGGTGCCGCCGAACACCCCGGCGACGAGCCACAGCACGGCGGCGCCCACGGCGATCGAAGCGGTGACGGGCAGGCGCGCCAGGATCAGCTCGGTGACGCTCTCGTGCAGCTGGAACGAGTACCCGAAGCACGGCGCCGCGCACTCGATGACGCTGTTGCCGCTGCCGAAGGTGCGGCCGGTGAAGATGCCGGCCAGGTACGCGCCGAACTGCGCGAGCCAGGGCTTGTCGGTGCCGAGGAACGCCTGGACCTCTCGCAGCCGGTCCGGCGTGCAGGGCTTGTCGCAGATCGCCCGGGCCGGGTTGGTCGGCAGGAGCATGAAGAGCGCGTACGTGATGGCCGCGACGACGAGCAGCACGACGGCGGCTCCGAGCACGCGGATCGCCAGGAACCGCAGGGTGGCGGCGTTCACGCGGTGCCCCCTCGCGGGTCGAGGGCGTCGCGCAGGGCGTCACCGAGCACGTTGAAGGCGAGGGTGATGAGGAACAGTGCGGCTCCGGGGAACACGAGGTACATGGGATCGGTCTGCACCCAGCCGATGGCGTCGCCGATGCTGCGACCCCACGACGGCGTCGGCGGGTTGACGCCGACGGCCAGGAACGAGAGCGCGGCCTCGGCACCGATCATCGACGGGATCGAGATGGTGGCGTAGACGGTGATCGTCGCGGCGAGGTTCGGCAGCAGCTGCGTGCGGATGACGTGCCAGCGTCCGGCGCCCATCGCGGTGGAAGCGACGACGTAGTTGCGGCTGACGAGCGACAGCGTCTGCCCCCGCACCACACGGGCCACGGCCGGCCAGCCGAAGAACCCGATGACGAGCACGACGAGCACGGGCTTCGGGAACGACGACGGCACGATCGCGGTGAGGGCGATCATGAACACGAGCGACGGGAACCCGAAGATCACGTCGACGACCCGCGAGAGCACCCGGTCGTACCAGCCGCCGAAGAACCCGGTCGTGACGCCGACGAGCACGCCGATGACGATCGACACCAGGGTCGCGGCGAGTCCGATGCCGAGCGACGTCCGAGCACCGTACGTGACGATCGAGAACAGGTCGCGCCCGGTCAGGGGCTCGACGCCGAACCAGTGCTCACCGCTGATGCCGCCGCCCGGACCGCGCGGAGCGCCGAACGAGTTGAGCGCGTCGATGTCGTACGAGTACGGGTCCTGCCCGGACGCCTTCGCGATCAGCGGGGCCGCCACGGCGACCACCAGGAACACCGCGATGACGACGGCCGAGGCCACCGCCCAGCGGTCCTGCCGGACGCGTCGCACCACGGCCCGGAAGCCGGTCGTGCGGCCGGACGGTGCGACCGGTCGGTCGACGACGTTGGCCGTCACGAGGCCACTCCTTCCCACGCGCGCCACGCCTCGCGGCGAGCGGCCTGTCGCACGGGATCGGCGACGGGCGCTGCGGCGAGGAGCATGCGCGTGTAGTCCTGTTGCGGGTCGTCGAGCACCGCGTCGGTGCTCCCCCGCTCGACGACCCGGCCGTCGCGCAGCACGATCACCTGGTCGGCGAGCTGGCGGACGACGGCGAGGTCGTGGCTGATGAGCAGCATGCCGAAGCCGAACTCCCGCTGCAGCCCGGCGAGCAGGTCGAGCACGGCGGCCTGCACCGTCACGTCGAGTGCCGAGGTCGGTTCATCGGCGATGACGAGTGCCGGGCGCAGCGCGAGCGCACGTGCGACGGCGACGCGCTGCCGCTGGCCGCCGGACAGCTGGTGCGGGAACCGCTCCGCCCACGTCGGGTCGAGCTGCACGGCGGTCAGCAGTTCACGGACCCGCTCGGCACGGTCGGCGGCGGAGTCGGTGCCGTGCACGAGCAGCGGTTCCGCGATGCTCCAGCCGATGGTCTGCCGCGGGTTGAGCGACGACGCCGGGTCCTGGAACACGATGCCGACCCGACTGCGCAGCTCGCGCAGTCGTCGTCCGCGAGCGGTCCGCAGGTCGCTGCCGTCCACCTCGACCGAGCCGGCCACGACGGGCACCAGGCCCGCGAGCGCGCGCCCGATCGTGGACTTGCCGGAACCGGATTCGCCCACCAGGCCGACGGTCTCGCCGGCGTGCAGGTCGAGGTCGACGCCGGACACGGTCGGTCCGCCTCGGCGCGAGTACCGCACGGCGACGTCGCGCAGGCGCGCCACGGACTGTCGGGAGGCGCGACTCGCGTCCGCCTCGTCGGTCACCGCAGCGGTCTTCGCGCTGGACGACACCTCACGCGCGCCCGGAGCCGTGAGCTGTCGCTGGGCGCGTGAGCTGGGCTCGCCGGCCCGGGCGTCCGTGTCCGCAGCCGGCGCTGCGGACGCGGGGCGCGCCTCCAGGCTGGGGACGGCCGCGAGGAGCTCGCGCGTGTAGTCGGCGGTCGGGTGGGCGAAGACCTCGGAGACGGTCCCGTGCTCGACCGGGTCCCCGCGGCGCAGCACCAGCAGGTCGTCCGCGACGTCCGCGACCACGCCCATGTCGTGAGTGATGAGCAGCACGGCGAGGGAGCGCTCGCGGCCGAGCCGCCGCAGCAGGTCGAGGATGCCCGCCTGCACGGTGACGTCGAGCGCGGTCGTGGGCTCGTCGGCGAAGAGTGCGACCGGGTCGCCGGCCAGGGCCATCGCGATCATCGCGCGCTGGAGCTGACCGCCGGACAGTTCGTGCGGGTAGGCCTTCCGGATGCGCTCCGGGTCGGTGAGCCCGGCGTCACGGAGCAGTTCGTCGACGCGTGCCCGGACGCCTGCGCGGTCGAGCCCGGTCGGGTGCGCTCGGACGGCCTCGGCGATCTGCGTGCCGATCGACAGGACCGGCGTGAACGAGTTCATCGGCTCCTGGAACACCACGCCGATGCCCGCACCCCGGACGGCGCGGACCGTCTCGACGGGGGCACCGATGAGTTCCTCGCCGCGGAACCGGGCGCTGCCCGACACCGAGGCCTGCGGCGGCAGGAGCCCGAGCACGCTCATGGCGCTGACGGACTTGCCCGAGCCGGACTCCCCCACCAGGGCGAGGACCCGGCCGGGTGTCAGGTCAAAGGAGACGTCACGGACGACGGGCTCCGCGTCGCCGAACGCGACGCGGAGCCCCTCGACCTGCAGGATCGGTTCGGTCACTGCTTGAGCGAGACCTTGAGGTAGTTCGGGTACGCGGGGAAGTCCGCGATCTGGAAGTTCTGCACGTTCGAACCGGCGAGGAAGGACTGCTTCGCGTAGATCAGCGGCACGACCGGAGCGTCGGCCATGATCTTCTGGTCCGCCTGGGCCCAGAGCTTCTGCGCGTCGTCCTGGTCGACCGTGGAGCTGGCCTTCGCGATGAGGGCGTCGACCTCGGGGTTGCTGTACTTCGAGACGTTGTAGCCGCCGCCACCGATCTGCGACGAGTCGTAGAGGGGCTGCAGGTTGGCGTTCGCGCTCGGGAAGTCCGGCTGCCAGCTCGACAGCGACAGGTCGAAGTCGGTGCCGTTGGTGGTCGCCTGCGTGAAGGAGTCGTAGTCGAGCGGCTTGAGCGTCACGGCGATGCCGGCACGCTTCAGGCCGGACTGCAGCGCCTGGGCCTGGGCGAGGTACGTCGGGTCGTTCTGGGTGACCAGGGTCAGCTTCAGGTTGCTGACGCCGGCCTCCTTGAGCAGCTCCTTCGCCTTGTCGACGTCACCGGTGGCCTTCGTCTTGTACAGGTCGTAGTCCTGGCGTCCGGCGATGCCCGGGGTGATGAGCGTCGAGGCGTACGAGCCGGCGATCGCGCCGCCGGCGGCGATCCGGAAGGACTTGCGGTCGACCGCGTACTGCAGCGCCTGGCGGACCTTGAGGTCCTTGAGCTCACCGCGCTGCGTGTTGATCGCCATGTAGCTGATCGGGCCGGCCTTCGAGGTGGCGAGGCGGTCCTGGGCGGCCGGGTTGCTACGGACCTGGTTGAGCTCGGCGGCACCCAGGTAGATGGCGCCGAACGAGTTCTTGGCGTCGCCGTTGTCCGCGATGAGCGTCTGCGTCACCGTGGACTGGTCCTGGCTCTCCTTGAAGACGATCTTCGACGGGCCGGCGGTGCGGACCTCGTCGGTCTTCGCGCTCCAGTTCTTGTTGCGGACGAGCGTGACCTGCGAGCCCTGCGTGTTCGACTGCACCTGGTACGGACCTGACGCGACCGGCTTCAGGTCGTAGGCGCCGGTGTCCTTGCCGTCGCCCTCGGGCACCGGGGTGAACGCGGGCATCGACGCGAGCCACGGCCAGTCGCCGTACGCGTCGTTCAGCTTGAAGACGATGGTCTTGTCGTTCGGGGTCTCGATGCTGTCGAGCGACTTGCCGTCGAACGGGCCCTTGTAAGAGTCACCACCGACCAGGAGCGACTTGTGGTAGCTCAGGCCACCGCTGAGGGTCGGCGCGAACGAGCGCTCGATGCCCCACTTGATGTCCTTCGTGGTGATCGGCGTGCCGTCCTGGAACTCGACGCCGTCCTTCAGCGTGTAGGTCCAGGTCTTGCCGTCGTCGCTCGAGACCCCGGTGTTGGTCGCCAGGTCGGGGACGACCTTCGCCGTCTTGCCCGGCTCGACGTCCCACGTGGTGAGCCGTCGGGCGACGAGGCCCATCGACGTGATGCCGAGGCTCTGGCTGGTCGCGGGGTCGAGGTGGAACGAGGTCTGCGGCGTCAGGATGTTGAGCGTGCCGCCCTTCGCCGTGCCCTCGGCGCCGTCGTCGGACGAACCCCCACCCGAGCAGCCGGTCAGGACCAGGGCTGCTGCTGCGGCGACGGCCGCGGTGATCGTCAGGCGGTTGGGGCGTCTCATGACGGTGCTGCTCCTCGGGGAAGGGGATCGCGATCGCGGTGGCGGTCGCTGCGACGGCGGAACGGTTCACCCGCCGGGCGGCGTCCATCCTGACACCGCGACGGTGGCCCGTCCGAATCTCGCGTGCGTCGGACGACGCACGACGAAACATTGCAAGCGCCGGACGCCGTCCCGCTATTCCCGATGCGTTCGCACCGCAGTGCGTCAGCGGTCGAAGAGCCCACCGAGGAAGTCGTTGCCGAGGTTCGACGCCTGCTCGCCGAGCCCGGACGCCTGCTCACCGAACCCCGCGGCCTGCTCACCGAACCCGCCGAGGAGCTGCTCGCCCTCGCCGAGGAGTCCCTCGACGCCACCGCGAGGTCACCGAGCCCGAGGTCGCCCATGCCCGAGGCGATACCCTCGAAGTCGACGCCGAGGTCGGCCGCCCCTGCCAGGACCGGACCGGCGGCAGCGCTGAGCACCGCTCCCCCGGCCACCGCGGCGGCGAGGCCACCGAACGCCATCGCGCCGGCACCGACCGCTGCGCCACCGGCGAAGGCCCCGCCGCGGCCGCGGCCGTTGCCGTTGCCGTTGCCCGAGCGGCCGGAACCGCCGAGGACCCGTCGGACCAGACCCGGACGCGACATCTCCCCGCGGGTCATCGCACGGGCCATGCCGCCCGCCGAGTCGTCGCGCAGGTGCTCGTGGGGCGGGAGTTCGGAGTTCAGGCGGTCGCGGACCTGCTGGCGCTGCGCGGGGGTGAGCCGCGCGAAGGCGTCGTGGTGGACCTGTTCGAGCTGCTCCGGCGACGAGGTACGGAGCAGGTAGTCGTACTTCGCCAGGGCGACCTTGTCGGCGTCGGCCCCGTGCTGCGGCGTGCCGGCGTGCTGCGGCTGGCCGTACTGCTGCGACTGGCCGTACTGCGGCTGGCCGTACTGCTGCTGCGGCGGCTGCTGCTGGTTCCGGTCGTCGCCGGTCAGCTTGTCCGCGGCGCTGCACACGATGCCGCGCCAGTCGGTTCCGCCCTGCTGCGATCCGGCGCCGGGCGCGGTTCCCCCCTGCCCACGCTTCTGGAGCTGCTTGTCGATGACCTTGGAGGCCATGCCGATGATGCGGTTGAGGTTCGCCATGTCCCGACCTTTGCGTCCTCACATGTGAACGCCCAGCGCTGCTCCGGTGCGACACCCGGACAACGCATCCCGATCCGCTGGGAACCGGCGCGGCTCAGGACAGGATGCGGGCCAGGAACGCGTTCCGGAACCGCCCCGTGGGGTCGAGGTCCCGGGCGAGTGCCGCGAAGTCCGACAGCCGCGGGTACGCCTCGTGCAGCCGCTCGGCGCTCGCGGCGGAGACCTTGCCCCAGTGCGGTCGCGGGTCGAAGGGCTCGAGCACGTCCTCGATCCGGGCCACCGCTTCGGCCACGGCGGCGGCGTCCCGGCGGAACGTGAAGTGCAGGCCGACCGACTGCCGACCGGACGACGGCGCGAGCCAGGCGGTGTCGGCCGCGATGGTGCGGACCTCGGCGGCGATGAGTATCGGGGCGAACAACGACGCCAGCGGTCGGAGCGCCTCGAGCGCCGCCACCGCCGAGGCAGCTGGGATCAGGTACTCCGCCTGGATCTCGGCCCCGGTCGACGGGGTGAACGAGGACCGGAAGTGCGGCAGCCGCTCCGACCAGGGCCCCGGCACGCCGCCCTGCTCGGTGACCCCGGCAGGGTCGTTCTCACCCGGGTGCACCGGCCCCGAGGCCGCACGGGCTCCGAGGGCCACGAGGTCGACGGTCGGTGCGGCCTCGTCGACGCGGTGCTTGACCCAGACCTGCCGGGCACCGCGGTCGTCGAACGACGTGAACATCGACACCGAGTACGCGTCGGACATCACCTGGTCGAACTGCGCGGCGACGGAGTCCCACGGCAGGTCGAGGTGCACCGTCGTGGCGACCTGGAACGTCGGCTCGATCGCGAGCTCCACCGCGGTGACGACGCCGAGCGCGCCGATCGCCACCCGGTGGGCGTCGAGCAGCCCGTCCGGCGACGAGGCGTCGACGTGGGCGATCTCACCGGAGGCGCGGACGACGTCCAGGCCGACCACCGCCTGCGCGAGCGACGGGTTCCGCACACCGGAGCCGTGCGTCCCCGTGGCGACGGCCCCGGCCGTGGAGATGTGCGGCAGGGACGCGAGGTTCCCGAGTGCCCAGCCACGGGCCTCCAGACCGGCCGCGACCTGGCTGTGCGTCATGCCAGCGGCGACCCGGACGACGCGACGCGACGTGTCGATGTCGAGCACCGGCGGCAGGTCCGACAACGAGACCTGGACGGCATCGGTGTCGGCGATGGTGTTGAACGAGTGTCGCGAGCCGAGCGCCGTCAGGCGCGGCGTCGAGGCGACGAGCTGCTGGAGCTCGTCCACCGACGTCGGCCGGGCCAGCGCCGAGGCGCGGTAGGTGACGTTGCCCGCCCAGTTGGTGCGGGTGCGCTCGGCCGCGATCACGTCGTCCATCGTGGGTCCTGACTCCTCTAGAAGCCGCGGTCGAGACGGTGCCACGTCTGCTGGAGACGCAGCTCGTCACGGAACCCGCGTGCGGTGGTGTGCTCGTCGATGACCAGGAACTCGGTGCCGACCATGGTCGCGAAGTCCTCGACGACCTGCAGGCCGACCGCCGTCGTCATGACGGTGTGGTGGGCGGCGCCGGCGGTGAGCCAGGCCTCGGCGGCGACGGGGAACGACGGCCGGGGCTCCCAGACCGCGCGGCCCACGGGCAGCTTCGGCAGGGCCTCGGTCGGCGGCACGACGTCGACGACGTTGGCGGTGAGGCGGAAGCCGTCGCGGGTGTCGGACAGCGCGACGACGACGGCCTCGCCGGAGTCAGCGGTGAAGACCAGGCGGACCGGGTCGTCCTTGCCGCCGATGCCGAGCGGGTGGATCTCGAGCGTCGGCTTCGTGGTGGTGAGCGTCGGCGAGACCTCGAGCATGTGCGCCCCGAGGATCTTCTCGGCGCCCGGGGTGAGGTCGTAGGTGTAGTCCTCCATCAGGGAGGCACCACCGGGCAGGCCGGCGCCGGCGACGTTCATCGCGCGGACCAGGACCGCCGTCTTCCAGTCACCCTCGGCACCGAAGCCGTAGCCGTCGGCCATCAGTCGCTGCACGGCCAGGCCCGGCAGCTGCTTGAGCGAGCCGAGGTCCTCGAAGTTCGTGGTGAACGCGGCGCTGCCGTTCTGCGCGAGCAGGGTGCGGAGGCCGATCTCGATGGCGGCACCGTCGCGGAGCGCGGCGTGCCGTTCGCCGCCGGCGCTGCGCAGGGACGGGTCCACGTCGTAGTCGCGCTCGTACGTCGCCACGAGCGCGTCGACCGCTGCCGTGTCCGCTGCGGCGGCGTCCACCGCTGCCGCGAGCTCGTTGACGGCCCACGTGTTGACCTGCACGCCGAGTTCGATCTCGGCCTCGGTCTTGTCGCCCTCGGTGACGGCGACGTAGCGCATGTTGTCGCCGAAGCGGGTCAGCTTCAGCTCGCGGACGGCCGCGGCGCCGGCGGCGGCACGGGTCCAGTTCGCGACACGCTGCTGGACGCGGGGGTCCGAGACGTGGCCGACGGCCGTGGCGTGCCGGACGCCGAGGCGGGCCAGGGCGTAGCCGAACTCACGGTCGCCGTGCGCGGCCTGGTTGAGGTTCATGAAGTCGAAGTCGATGTCCGCCCAGGGCAGCGTGACGTTCGCCTGCGTGTGCAGGTGCAGCAGCGGCTTGGTCAGCGCCTGCAGGCCGCCGATCCACATCTTGGCCGGGCTGAACGTGTGCATCCACGTGGTGACGCCGATGACCTTGTCGTCGGCGCTCGCCTCGATGAGCGCCCGGCGGATGCCGTCGGCGTCCTTGAGCACGGGCTTCCAGACGAGCTTCACCGGCAGGTGCCCGGCGAGCTCCGCGTGGACGGCCTTGCTCTGCTCCTCGACCTGGCGCAGGGTCTCCTCCCCGTACAGCCCCTGGGAGCCGGTGAGGAACCAGACCTCGTAGCTGTCGAGCGTTTCCTGCGGGTCGACGTGCGTCGGGGTGTCCTGCGTCATCGCATGGCTCCTTCGGGGTTCTGTCCGTAGACGTTCTGGTAGCGATCGAAGAGTCGATCGATGTCTGCTTCGGGGATCGGGACGACCTCGCCGCCCTGCTTCGCGATGTGGACAGTCCGTGCGACGTCCTCGCACATCACGGCCGCCTTGACGGCGTCCTTCGCGTCCTTGCCGATCGTGAAGACGCCGTGGTTCTGCATCAGGACCGCGCGGCTGCGGTGGCCGCTCAGCGTGTCGACGATGCCGTGGCCGATCGAGTCGTCGCCGATGATGGCGAACGGGCCGACCGGGATGGGGCCGCCGAACTCGTCGGCCATCGCCGTGATCACGCACGGGATCGCCTCGGCGCGGGCGGCCCAGGCGGTCGCGTACGTCGAGTGGGTGTGCACGACGCCGCCGACCTCGGGCATGTTCCGGTACACGTAGGCGTGCGCGGCGGTGTCGCTGGACGGGCCGTGCTCGTTGCCCCAGCCCTCGGCCGGCACGCCGTCGAGGGTGCAGACGACCTGGTTCTCGGGCGTCAGGTCGTCGCTCGACACCCCGCTCGGCTTGATGACGAACAGGTCCGTGCCGGGTACGCGCTCGGAGACGTTGCCGCCGGTCCAGATCACGAGGCCGTAGCGGACGAGTTCGCCGTGCAGGCGCGCGACGCGCTCCCGCGTCGTCGCCACCGCCTGGCGTGTGGTCTCGTCGATCGCGTCCGTCATCGGGTCACTTCCTCTGTCTGGAGGCGCGGGTCGGCGCCGTCGGTCTCTTCGGTCGGTCCTGTGGTCGCGCTGGGGCGGGTCGCCGCCGCGGCGACGTCCTGCACGGGCAGTGCGGCCCGGTAGCGGTCCAGGTACGTCTGGAACCCGGCGACATCTGCCGGCTCGGGTTCGGCCACGTGCACGGCGTCCCCGCCGAACACGGTGTCGGACAGGTAGTCGGCGAGCTGCTGGTCGGTGTGCTCGAGGTAGGCGGCCAGCACCGCGATCCCCCACGCGCCGCCTTCGCCCGCGGTCTCCTCGAGCGCGATCGGCACGCGCAACGCCGCCGCGAGGAGCCGCTGCGGGCTGCCGGGCGTGCGGAACAGCCCGCCGTGCGCGGTCATGCGGTCGACCTGCACCTGTTCGCCGTGCAGGACGTCCATGCCGATGGCCAGGGTCGCGAAGGCGCCGTGCACCTCGGAGCGCACCAGGTTGCCGAGCGTGAAGCGTGCGCCGGGGGTGCGGAGCAGCAGGGGCCGGCCGTCCTCGACGTGGGTGACGGGTTCGCCGGCCAGGTAGTTGAACGAGAGCAGACCGCCGGCGTCCGGGTCGGTGTCGTCGGCGACGGCCTCGGCGAGCAGGGTGGCGTAGACGTCGTCGATGCCGATCGGCGTCGCGCCGGTCCGCTCGCTCGAGGCCTCGGCGAAGCGTCCGAACACCCGGGCCCAGCTCGCGATCTCGCTCGCGCCGTTGTTGCAGTGCACCATCGCCACGGCGTCCCCGGCCGGGGTGGTGACGACGTCGAGTTCCTCGTGCGCGGTGGTCAGGGGCTGCTCGAGCACGACCATCGCGAAGATGCTCGTGCCGACGCTGACGTTGCCGGTGCGCGGGGCGACGGCGTTCGTCGCGACCATGCCGGTGCCGGCGTCGCCCTCGGGCGGGCAGAGCGGTGCGCCGGGTTCGAGCGTGCCGGTCGGGTCGAGCCAGGCCGCACCCTCGGGGGTCAGCTCGCCGGCTTCGGCACCGGCGACGAGGACCTCGGGCAGCAGGGACCGCAGGTCCGGCACGCCGATCAGGTCCTGCGCGGTGGCGAGCATGGCGTGGTCGAAGTCCTTCGCGCCCGGGTCGCCGGGGCCGCTGTCGACGGGGCCGCCCTCGATCGGGAACATGCCGCTCGCGTCGCCTACGCCGAGCACGTTCCGGCCGGTCAGACGACGGTGGACGTAGCCGGCCAGGGTCGTCACACCGGCGATCTCGGCCACGTGCGGCTCGTCGTCGAGGACCGCCTGGTACAGGTGCGCGATCGACCAGCGCAGCGGGATGTTGAACCCGAGGGCCTCGCTGAGCCGTTCGGCCGCGGGCCCCGTCGAGGTGTTGCGCCAGGTACGGAACGGCACGAGCAGCTCACCCGCGGCGTCGAACGCCAGGTAGCCGTGCATCATCGCGCTCACGCCCACCGCGCGGTAGGTGCTCGGGGCGACGCCGTACTGCGCCTCGACGTCGGCCACCAGGGCGGCGTACGCGGCGCGGAGTCCGGTCTCGACGGCCTCGGGCGAGTAGGTCCAGCGGCCGTCGACGTACTCGTTCTCCCACTCGTGGGAACCGGCCGCGATGGGTACGAGGTCCTCGTCCACCAGGCAGGCCTTGATGCGGGTGGAGCCGAGCTCGATCCCGAGTGTGGTGCGGCCGTCCACGATCCGCTGTCGGCGGTCGTCACCCATGTGTTCCTCCAGAACCTCGTCGTCCTCAGTGAGCGCTCACATCCTGGCACGTGAGCGCTCACTCGTGCAACGCCGCGGCGCGCCGCCGGTGCGCCAGTCCCGCCAGCGGTCGAAACACCCCGCTCAGTTCCCCCGACCGGTCACGAACGTCGTCCAGCGCTTCGGCAGCCGACCATTCCTGACCACTCGACGTCCCACGCGCGACGGGTCGTGACCGCGCGACGAACGAGGTCGGCGACGACCTGCGACCACCGCAACGCCGCACCCGCGCACGTCCCGACCACTCACTGCCCCGCACCCGCGCACGTCCCGACCACCGGCCACCCTGGACCCGCGCATGTCCCGACCACTCACTGCCCCGCACCCGCGCACGTCCCGACCACCCGCAGCCCCGCACCCGCGACACCCCGAACTGCGGCGCTCGGGACGGTCACGACACCCCGCTGCCTCCCCAGCGTGCGGTCACGAAGTGTCGGCTGGAGGCGCGCTGGGCGACGAGTCGTGACCGCTCGACCACGGCGGACGGGGTGTTGTGACCGCTCGAGCAGCAGCACCAGCACCAGCACCAGCACCAGCGAGGTCGCACGACACGCCGCGACCGGTCCGCCGAGGTCGCACGAACTGGCGCCGGACGGCACGACGCGCGGCAGTTCGCGCGACCTCGCGAGCGCCGAGCCCCGACCGACCGCCGACCGCCGACCGCGCGCCCTACGCGCCGACGGTGCTCTCGCGGATGACGAGCGACGGGGTCACGGCCGCCGACGACGCCGTCCCGCCGTCGATCAGGGCGAGGAGCGCCTGCCCCGCGACGCGCCCGAGCTCCTCGAGCCGCAGGTCCACGGTGGTCAGCGGCGGCCTCGAGGCGAGCGCCATCACGTCCCAGTCGTCGAACCCGGTGACCGCGACGTCTCCGGGCACCGAACGTCCGAGTTCCCGCAGCCGGTCGCACACGCCCCGGGCGATCTGGTCGCTGCCGCAGACGATCGCGTCGACGTCGGGCGACTCCCGCGCGAGCACGTCCACCGCCTGCCGCCCCCAGCGCTCCGACCACTCGCCGTACAGCGGGTCGGTGACCAGGTGCGACCCGAGGACCGACGAGGCACCGGCCACTCGTCGCGCCGCGGACCGGTGTCGCGCCGGCCCGGTCACGATCGCGACCCGCTGCCGCCCGAGCGAGCGCACGTGCGAGGCGACGAGTGCCGACCCGGCGGCGTCGTCGAGGGTGACCGACACGTCGGCGTCGTCGGTCGAGGGCGTGAAGGCGTAGACGACGGGGATCGACACGTCGATCGGGGGCCGGGCGTCGGCGGAACGACCCGTCACGATGATGCCGTCGACGCCGCGGGCCGCCAGGGAGCGCAGGTAGTGGGCCTCGCGGACGTGGTCGTCGCGGGTGTCGCACAGCAGGACGGCCATCCGCCCGGCGGACAGGGCGTCCTCGGCGCCGAGCAGCACCGGGATCGAGAACCGTCCGAACGAGTCGGTGGTGATCATGCCGACGGTGTAGGTCCGCCCCGACGACAGCGCACGGGCCCGGGCATCGCCGACGAACCCGAGCTTCTCGGCGGCTTCCTTCACCCGCAGCCGGGTGGCGTCCCGCAGCTGCCCGGTGCCGTTCAGCGCCTTCGACGCGGTGCCGATCGACACCCCGGCGAGCGCCGCCACGTCGGTGATCCGGATCGGCTGTCCGGTGCGTTCGAGCGTCACGGCAACCACCTTTCCGACGATCAGGGCGTGCCGATGACCTTACACAAAACCGCCGGAATGCTCTTGCGCGACGTGCGCCCCGTGTCGTAGCGTCCACCGCAGAAACCGTTTTCCGGATGGCCAGCTCCATCCGGACGGTGCCAGTCACATCGCAAGGAGGCGACATGACCACCACGCTCGCGACCGATCGCGGCGCGCACACCGCGACCCCGGTCCTCCCGACCGCCGACGCACGCCTGACGCTCCGGCCGCTGCCGACCGGCGACGCCCGGATCACCGGCGGCTTCTGGGCGCTCCGCCAGGAGCGCAACGGCCGCGACGCCGTCCGCAGCGGCTACCAGCAGCTCGAGACGGCCGGCAACTTCCGCAACCTCCGCATCGCCGCGGGACTCGAGGAGGGCGAGGCCGTCGGCCCGATCTTCATGGACTCCGACGTGACGAAGTGGCTCGAGGCCGTGGCGTGGGAGTACGGCCGCGCCCCCGCCGAGGACCTGCTCGACCTGCAGCGCGAGGTCACCGCCCTGTACGCCCGGGCGCAGGCAGAGGACGGGTACCTCGACTCCGTCCAGCAGGTCCGTGGGAAGGGCGAGCGGTACACGGACCTCAAGTGGAGCCACGAGATGTACTGCGCCGGGCACCTGTACCAGGCGGCCGTGGCCCAGCACCGTGCGACGGGCGACACCGGGCTGCTCGACGTCGCGATCAAGAACGCCGACCACCTGGTCCGCACGTTCGGCGACGGCACCGCACCGGACGGCACGCCGAAGACGCGCGACGTCGACGGCCACCCCGTCGTCGAGATGGGCCTGGTCGAGCTGTACCGCGAGACCGGCAACCGTGACTACCTCGACCTGGCGCACTGGTTCGTCGACGCCCGCGGGCACGGCATCATCGAGCGCGCCGGCGGCGAGCCGACGTACTTCTCCGACCGGGTACCGAGCCGGCAGGCCACGACCGTCGAGGGGCACGCCGTGCGCGCCGTGTACCTGGCGGCGGGTGCCGTGGACGTCGCGATCGAGACCGGGGACACCGAGCTCCTCGCCGCGAGCGAGCGCCAGTTCGCGGACATGATGGCGACGAAGGCCTTCATCACCGGCGGCCTCGGGGCGCGCTGGGACTGGGAGGCGTTCGGCGACCCCTACGAGCTGCCGACCGACCGCGGCTACGCCGAGACCTGCGCGGCCATCGGCGGCGTGCAGTGGGCCTGGCGGCTGCTGCTCGCCACCGGCAAGCCGGTCTACGCCGACGCGATCGAGCGCCTGCTCTACAACGCGTTCCTCGCCGGGGTGAGCCTGGCCGGTACCGAGTACTTCTACGTGAACCCGCTCCAGCAGCGCGACCACGCCCACCAGGACGAGAACCGCTCCCCCGCCCACGGGCGCCGCGGCTGGTTCGACTGCGCCTGCTGCCCGCCGAACATCATGCGCACCTTCGCGAGCCTCGACGGCTACCTGGCCACGGCAACCGACGGCGGACTGCAGGTCCACCAGTACGCCACCGCCGACCTCGGTCCGGTGCGGGTCGAGACCGACTACCCGCACGACGGCCCCGTCCGTGTCACGGTCACCGAGGACGGCCCGCTCGCCCTGGGCTTGCGGATCCCGGCCTGGTCGGACACCACGACCGTCACGGGTCCGGACGGGTCCGCGAACCCTGCGGCGGGCACGCTGCACGTCGTCGACCGCGAGTGGTCGGCGGGCGACACCGTCGAGCTCGTCTTCGACACGACGCCGCACCGCTACGTCGCCGACGCCCGCATCGACGCCGCTCGCGGGCAGGTCGCGATCGAGCGCGGCCCGCTCGTGTACGCGGTCGAGCAGGCGGACCAACAGGGCTTCACGGTCGACGACCTGACGGTCGACGCGGACGCGCCGATCACCGAGGAGCGCCGCGACGACCTGCTCGACGGCGTCGTCACGCTGCGGATCCCGGGGCACGCCCCGGCCGAGCACGTGCAGCCCGCCTGGCCGTACCAGCGGCTGGACGCGACCCGGTCTGGAGGCGCGGATCACGCCGGAGACGCGACCAGCGTCGACGACGTGGCCGGTCCGCAGGACGCCACCACGGGCCTCCAGGCCGGTCGCGACGTCACCGCGATCGCCGTCCCGTACTACGCGTGGGCCAACCGGGGAGCCGCGCCGATGCGCGTCTGGCTCCCGCTGGCGCGGTGACCGGCGTGGACCGCCGAGCGTTCCTCGTCGGCGGCGTCGCCGGCGGGGCAGCCCTCGCCCTGGCCGGGTGCTCCGGCACCCTGCCGAAGGTCGTCGCGAAGCCCGCGAGCTTCGGGAAGAACGCGACCGGCACCGTGCAGGTGTGGTGCCGGTCGGCGACCCAGGCCGGCCTGACGTCGGCCGTCGCCGGGTTCAACAAGGCGAACCCGGCGCTGCAGGTCCAGCTGACGCCCGTGCCGGACGCGCAGTACGTGACCAAGCTCGCGACCGCGATCCGCGGGGGTGAGCCGCCGGACGTCGTCGACATCGACGACATCAACTCGCAGCTGTTCATCTTCCGCGAGGCGTTCGCCGACCTGACCGACGTGGTCAAGGACCTCGACTACTTCGACGCGATCTCACCGGGGCACCTGCGCCTGCTCGAGTACCGCGACCGGTACTACGGCCTGCCCTACCTGGCCGACAACTCGCAGCTGTTCGTGAACACCGAGCTGTTCGAGCGTGCGGGTCTCGACGTCGAGGAGTCGACGAAGGACCTGTCGACGCTGCTCGACGCGGCGAAGGCCATCCGGAAGCTCGACGACGACGTGTACGGCTGGTCGATCTCCGGCAACGCCGCCGGCATCATCGGCTTCGTCACGCAGCCGCACGTCTGGGCGACCGGGGTCGACATGATGACCGGCGAGGTGGGGTCCCAGCGGGCGAACATCACCGGCAACGAGGCCCTCGAACGCATGCTCGAGTTCTACCGGCAGCTCTGGAAGGACGGCGTGCTGTCGAAGGCGACGTACTCCGACGCCGGCACCACGTGGGGTGCCGACTTCCGGGCCGGCAAGGTGGGGATCTTCCCGACCTCGTACGGGGCGACCGTGCCCGCGGCCACCAAGGCGATGCGGGCGAAGATGCAGACGGTGCTCATCCCGTCGTGGGACGGCCGGCGGTCCTTCTTCGACGGCGGCGACAACATGTGCATCCCGAACGGGGCGGCGAACCCGTCCGGTGGGTGGGCGTTCATGCAGTACGCGAACGGCCTCCAGCAGCAGCAGGCGCTGCCGGACGGCGGGTACTTCCCGACGCGGTCCGACGCCGCCACCCCGGAGTACCGCAAGCGGTTCCCACTGGCGTACGGGCCACTCGACGCCATCGACAAGGGCTACGCACCGCAGACGCTGGCGTACAACCTGCTCAACAACCAGCCGTCGTCGCCGTACTTCGCGATGTTCCGGGAGGCCGTGTTCGGGTCGGGGAGCGCTGCCGCCATGCGGACGGCGCAGTCCGACTACCAGCGGATCCTCGACCAGGTGCAGGCCTGAGTCTGCCTGCCTGTCTTCTCCGCTCGTCCCGCTCGTCTCGCTCTTGTTGATGCACAGAGAGGTGCACGCATGTCGACCATCTCCACCCGGCGCCCCGCCGGCCGGACCGGCCCGGGTCGCCCCACCGTGGGCCGCGGCCCGGGGCGCGGCGGCTCCGTCCGGACCCGCAACTCGCTCACCCACCCGCCGCGCAGCGGCGCCGTCCTCGTCGCCCCGGCGATCCTGTTCGTCGCCGTCTTCGTGCTCGTGCCGCTCGTGTTCGCGCTCTACATCTCGTTCACGAACTGGCCCCTGATCGGCCCGTACCGGTTCATCGGGCTGCAGAACTACCTGACGCTGTTCCAGGACCCGACGTTCGTGCACGCCATCGGCTACACGCTGCTGTACACGGCGATCGTGACCCTGCCGATCCTGGCGCTCGGGTACTTCCTCGCCGTGCTCGTCCGGGCCCGTCGCCGTGGCAGCACGATCCTGCGGACGGTGTTCTTCCTGCCGTACGTGGTCGGGCTGACGACGCTCTCGTTCATGCTCGTGCTCGAGGCGCAGCCGAACTCCGGGGCCGTCAACATGGTGCTCCGCTGGCTCGGGATCACCGACGGCAGCACCGCGTGGCTCGTGAACGGTCCGCTGGCGACGCTGCTCATCTGCGTGCTCGTGGTCTGGGCGGTGTCCGGGCTGACCATGGTGCTGCTCATGTCGGCGATGCAGGGCGTCCCCGACGAGGTCTACGAGTCGGCGCAGCTCGAGGGGGCCTCCTGGTGGCAGACCGAACGCCTCATCACGTTCCCGATGATCCGCTCCACCGTCGCGCTGAGCGTCATCATCTCGGTGATCGGATCGCTGCTCGCCTTCAACCAGTTCTACATCCTGACCCAGGGCGGACCGGGCACCGAGACCACCACGATCGTGAACGCGATCTACAACCGCGGGTTCGTGAACCTGCAGCTCGGGGCCGCGACCGCCCAGTCGATCGCCCTCGTCGTGGTGATCGCCGCCGTGACGGTGTTCCAGTTCTGGGCACTGCGAGAGAAGGACTGACGCCATGAGCACCACGACCTCCCGTGCGGCCCTCGCGGCGCCGGACCTGTCCACCAGGACCCTGACCACCACGGGCGACGGCCGACGTCGGCGCCACCAGCAGGGCAGCGTCCAGCACCCCCGCGACACCACCGTCAAGCGCACCCTGTACGCGATCGCCGGCATCGGTTCCGCGCTCGTGTTCGGCGTCCCGCTCATCTGGTCGATCCTGCGGGCGTTCCAGTCCGAGGCCGTCATCACGCAGGCCCCCGACCCGGCGACGTTCTTCCAGCTCGGGTGGCAGAACTTCGCCGCCGTGTTCGCCTCGTCGTCGCACCTGCTCACCGGCGTCGTGAACTCGCTCATCGTGTCGATCGCGACGGCGGTGCTGACCGCGGTGATCGCGACCATGGCGGGCTACGGGTTCGCGCGCTTCCGGTTCCGGGGCGCCGGCCTCGTGTTCGGCCTGGTGCTGCTGACGATGATGGTGCCGTTCCAGGCCATCCTCACGCCGCTGTACCTCGAGATGAACGCCATGGGGCTGACGAACTCGCTGCTCGGGCTCGTGCTGTTCTACACGACGGTGAACCTGCCGTTCGGGGTGTTCGTGATGCGGAACGCGTTCGAGTCGATCCCCACCGAGCTCGAGGACTCGGCCTTCGTCGACGGGGCCTCGCGCTTCCGGGTCGTCGTGTCGGTGCTCCGCCCGCTGCTCCTGCCCGGGGCGGCGACCGCGGCGCTCTACGCGTTCCTGGCGTCGTGGACGGAGTTCCTCGGAGCCCTGACGTTCCTGACGAAGGACTCGCTGTACACGCTGCCGGTCGCGCTGCTCAACCTGCAGACGGGGGCGTACGGGCAGGTGTCGTACGGCAACCTCGTCGCCGGGTCGGTGGTGGCGATGATCCCGTGCATCGCGCTGTACGTCGGGTTGCAACGGTTCTACGTCGCCGGGCTGTCGTCCGGGGCGTTGAAGGGCTGACGGTCGGGTCAGCTCGCAGACGGCGCCCCTCGCACCGTGCGAGGGGCGCCGTCTGCGTGGTGCGAGGTTGCGTACTCCGTGCGGGGCGCAGGGGCTCGCACCGAGTACGGAACCTCGCACCATGCCGAGCGCGCGGTGCCAGACCTCGCACGGTGCGAGGGGGCGCTACGTGCTTCGCCGCACCACCAGCTCGGGCGCGAGCAGCGTCTCGTCGCGGGGCTCCCCCTCGACCAGGGCCCGCACGGTGTCGAGCACCCGCTCCCCCATCGCCCGGAAGTCCTGCCGCACGGTGGTCAGCGGCGGCGTGAAGTGCGCGGCCTCGGGGACGTCGTCGAACCCCACGACCGCGATGTCGTCGGGCACACGCAGCCCCTCGTCGGCGAAGGCGTGCAGCACCCCGAGCGCCATCTGGTCGTTGCCCGCGAAGACGGCGTCGACCGTCCCCACGTCGATGTGCCGGGCGGCCGCGAAGCCGCTCGCCGGGGTCCAGTCGCCCTCGAGCACGACCGGTTCGAGCCCGGCGTCCTGCATGATCCGCACGTAGGTGGCGCGACGCACCTCGGACTCCTGCGACACGTGCGGCCCGGCGATGTGCACGATCCGGCGGTGTCCGCGGTCGAACAGGTGCTGCATGACGAGCGAGGTGCCGGCCGCCTGGTCGATGGCGACGGCGGCGACGCTCGGCGCGACCGGGGTCCGGACGGCGTCGCGCTGCACGGCGTTCGACACCACGACGGGCACGGTGACCGGCACGGTGAGCGAGGCGAGGGCGTCGAGCACCCGGTTGTCGGCGGCGACCAGCACGATCGCGGCGACGTCCTGCGCGAGCAGCGTGGTGAGCGCCCCGGACAGGTCGGACGGCCGCGGTTCCTCGGGCAGGGTCGACAGCAGCACGTGGTACCCCGCGGAGCGGGCGGCTCGTTCGAAGCCGATCGAGGTGCTCGACGGGCCGTACAGCGCGTCGCCGGCGGTGATGATGCCGAGCGCCTTGCTCCGCCCACCGGCGAGCGCCCGGGCGGCGGCGCGGGGCCGGTACCCGAGCTCGGTGACGGCGTCGGTGACCTGCGTCCGGAACTGCTCCCGGACGGTCGGATCGCCGTTGATCACGCGGGAGACGGTCTGGTGGGAAACGCCGGCGCGTTCGGCGACGTCGAAGATCGTCGGGGCCTTCCGGCGCTTGCCGCCCCTGCCCTCGGGGGCGGTCGTGGTGCTCACGCGCCAACCGTACCGCTCGGTCCGGTCGCCGCCGCAAGATCACGAAACGGCGGTGTTGAGTTGACACCCCGTCACGGAACCCACAAGATGTGAGCGCTCACACGAGCGCATCCCGCGGGGCACAGCAGCCCCGGCACCCGACCGCGTCGAGGACGACGCGAAGGAACAGAGGTACTTCGATGATGAAGCGCAGGATCATCGCGGGCGTCGCAGCCGTCGGCATCGCGATCTCGCTGGCCGCTTGCTCGGCCGGCGGCCGTGCGTCCACCGATGGTGGCGGCAGCGGCGACAACAAGGGCGCCCTCGTCGGCGTCGCCATGCCCACCAAGGTCTCCGAGCGGTGGATCAAGGACGGCAACGCCGTCAAGAGCGACCTCGAGAAGGCTGGCTACAAGGTCGACCTCGAGTACGGCGACAACAAGGTCCAGCAGCAGGCCCAGCAGGTCAGCAACATGATCACCAAGGGCGCGAAGGTCCTGATCATCGCGTCGATCGACGGTGGCGCGCTCTCCGACCAGCTCGACGCCGCCGCCAAGGCCGGCATCAAGGTGATCTCGTACGACCGCCTGCTGACGGGCAACAAGAACGTCGACTACTACGTGTCCTTCGACAACGAGAAGGTCGGCGTCGACCAGGCGAACAGCCTGCTCACCGGCCTGGGCGTGCTCGACGCGGACGGCAAGAAGACCGGCGAGAAGGGCCCCTTCAACATCGAGGTCTTCGCCGGCTCGCTCGACGACAACAACGCCGGGTTCTTCTTCAACGGCGCCATGAAGACGCTCAAGCCGTACCTCGAGGACGGCACGCTGAAGATCCAGTCTGGCCAGGACAAGCTGTCCCAGGCCGCGACGCAGCAGTGGGACCCGGCCACGGCCAAGGCCCGCATGCAGAACCTGATCGCGAAGTCCTACTCGGGCGGCACCACGCTCGACGGCGTGCTCTCGCCGTACGACGGCATCTCGATCGGCATCATCTCGGCGCTCCAGGGCGCCGGGTACGGCACGAGTGACCGCCCGCTCCCGACGGTCACGGGCCAGGACGCCGAGGCCGCCTCGGTCAAGTCGATCATCGCCGGCCAGCAGTACTCGACGATCTACAAGGACACGCGCAAGCTCGCCAAGCAGTCCGTCACCATGGCCGAGGACCTGCTCACCGGCAAGGACCCCGAGGTCAACGACACGAAGAGCTACGACAACAAGGTCAAGGTCGTCCCGACCTTCCTGTTCCAGCCGACGGTCGTCACGAAGGACAACTACAAGGAAGTCCTCGTGGACTCCGGGTACTACACCGAAGCCGACCTGAAGTAGTCAGGCCCATCTCACGGACCGGAGGCGCGGTGCCAGCCCGCACCGCGCCTCCAGTCCGTCTCCACCAGCGCGCGCACGCGCGCACGACGGAAAGGCGTCCACATGGCGGACACCATCCTCGAGATGCGGGACATCACCAAGACGTTCCCCGGCGTCAAGGCCCTGCAGGGTGTCTCGATCGAGGTCGAGCGCGGCCAGGTCCACGCGATCTGCGGCGAGAACGGCGCGGGCAAGTCGACGCTCATGAAGGTGCTGTCGGGTGTCTACCCGGCCGGCTCCTTCGACGGCGAGATCCTGCTCGACGGCGAGCCCGTGCGGTTCGCGAACATCAACGACTCCGAGGCTGCGGGCGTCGTCATCATCCACCAGGAGCTGGCGCTCAGCCCCTTCCTGTCGATCGCCGAGAACATCTTCCTCGGCAACGAGCAGTCCAAGGGCGGCTTCATCGACTGGAACAAGACGAACCTGACGGCCGCCGAGCTGCTCAAGCGCGTCGGGCTGAAGGACAACCCCGTCACCAAGGTCGTCGACCTCGGTGTCGGCAAGCAGCAGCTCGTCGAGATCGCGAAGGCGCTCTCGAAGGAGGTGAAGCTCCTCATCCTCGACGAGCCCACCGCCGCGCTGAACGACGACGACTCCGCGCACCTGCTTGAGCTCATCCGCTCGCTGCAGGCCGAGGGCATGACGGCGATCATCATCAGCCACAAGCTCAACGAGATCAAGGCGATCGCGGACAAGGTCACGATCATCCGCGACGGCAAGACCATCGAGACGCTCGACATGCGAGCCGACGACGTGTCCGAGGACCGGATCATCCGCGGGATGGTCGGCCGTGACCTGTCGAACCGGTACCCCGAGCGCGAGAACCCCGTCATCGGCGAGGAACTGCTGCGGATCGAGGACTGGACCGTCCACCACCAGCTCGACTCGTCGCGCGAGATCATCCACCAGGCCAACCTCAACGTCCGCGCCGGCGAGGTCGTCGGTATCGCCGGGCTCATGGGCGCCGGCCGCACGGAACTCGCGATGAGCGTCTTCGGTCAGTCCTACGGCACCGGCATCAGCGGCACCGTCTACAAGCGCGGCACCCCGATCAAGACGCACACCGTCTCGCAGGCCATCGACAACGGCATCGCCTACGTCACCGAGGACCGCAAGCGGTACGGCCTGAACCTGATCGACGACATCAAGCGGAACATCTCCGGGTCGGCCCTCGGCAAGCTCGCCAACTGGGGGTTCGTGAACTCCTCGGAGGAGACCACCGTCGCGACCCAGTTCCTCAAGAGCCTCAACATCAAGGCGCCGAACGTCGACGTCGTGACGGGGAAGCTCTCCGGCGGGAACCAGCAGAAGGTCGTCCTGTCGAAGTGGATGTACGCCGACCCCGACGTGCTCATCCTCGACGAGCCGACCCGTGGCATCGACGTCGGCGCGAAGTACGAGATCTACACGATCATCAACCAGCTCGCCGACCAGGGGAAGGCGGTCATCGTGATCTCCTCCGAGCTCCCCGAACTGCTCGGCATCTGCGACCGCATCTACACCCTCTCCGAGGGCACCATCACGGCCGACGTCCCGCGCGCCGAGGCGACGCCCGAGGTCCTCATGCAGTACATGACCCAGGAACGGGAGACCCCTGTCAATGAACGCGCTTAAGTCCGCCGTCGGCTACCTCACCGGGCAGCTCCGACAGATCGGCCTGTTCATCGCGCTGATCGTCATCGTCATCTTCTTCCAGGTGACCACGAACGGCATCACGCTGGCCCCGATCAACGTCTCGAACCTGATCGTCCAGAACAGCTACATCCTCATCCTGGCCATCGGCATGGTCATGGTCATCATCGCCGGCCACATCGACCTGTCTGTCGGGTCGGTGGTCGCCTTCACCGGTGCCATGGCCGGCGTGATGATCACGCAGTGGAACATCCCGTGGCCGATCGCGGTCGTGCTCTGCCTGGTGGTCGGTGCACTCGTCGGCGCCTGGCAGGGCTTCTGGATCGCCTACTTCGGGATCCCGGCGTTCATCGTGACGCTGGCGGGCATGCTCGCCTTCCGCGGCGCGGCCCAGATCGTCCTGCAGAACCAGCAGATCTCGCCGTTCCCCGCCGGCTTCCGCTCGCTCGGCTCCGGCTTCCTGCCGTCCTTCGGCACCACCGGGTACGAGCCGCTCACGATGATCCTCGGCTTCGCCGCCGCGGCCGTCATGGTGATCGCCGCGTTCCGCGGTCGCATCACGCGGCGCAAGTACCAGCTCGAGAGCGAGCCGTTCGCCTGGTTCATCGTGAAGACGGCCTTCGGCGCCGTGCTCGTGATCTACGTGGCGCTCCTGCTCGCCAGCTACAACGGCACCCCGATCGTGCTCGTCGTGCTCGGCGCCCTCGTGGTGATCTACTCGGTCGTCATGCGGAGCGCGGTGTTCGGCCGCCACATCTACGCGATCGGTGGCAACGCCCTGGCGGCGCAGCTGTCGGGTGTGAAGACGAAGCGCGTCACGTTCCTGCTCTTCGTCAACATGGGTGTCATCTCGGCCCTGGCGGGCGTGGTCTTCACCGGCCAGCTCAACCTGGCGGCACCGGGCGCGGGCAACGGCTTCGAGCTCGACGCCATCGCCGCCGTGTTCATCGGTGGCGCTGCCGTCACCGGCGGCATCGGCACCGTGCCAGGCGCCATCGTCGGTGGTCTCATCATCGGTCTGCTGAACAACGGCATGTCGATCCTCGGTGTCGGCACCGAGTTCCAGTCCCTGATCAAGGGCCTGGTGCTGCTCGCCGCCGTCGCGTTCGACGTGTTCAACAAGCGCCGGGCGGCGTCCGCGCGCAAGTAGCGCGTTCGCGCGTTCGCGTGCGTTCGCGCGTTCGCGCGTTCGCTTGGTGAGCAGAAACGGTCGGGTCCTCGATGGGGACCCGACCGTTTCTGCTCACGAACGCGACAGGACGGCCCAAGCCCCGGCCGGAAGGCGCAGGGTCCCGTCCCCGAGATCGGCCCCGCCCGCCTCGACCTGCGTTGCGTCGGCCACGGGCACCTCGACGGGATCGTCCGACAGGTTCAGGGCGGTCACCACGGCGGCGTCCGCCGTCGCGGTCCGCAGCACCACGGCGGTGTTGGTCAGGTGCACGACGTCGGTGTGTGCGCGGTGCAGCCACGGGTTCCGGCGACGCAGGGCGACGAGCGCCTCGTACGCGTGGGTCACGTCCGTCGGCTCCGGCACCTCGGCCGGGAACTCCGGGCGGACCGCGTCGTCGCCGCCCTCACGTTCCTCCTTCACCCCGGTCCAGCCGTACTCGTCGCCCGCATAGACCACCGGGGTCCCCGCCACCGTGAACAGCACCGCGGCGGCATGCCCGGCGAACCGCTCCCCCACCGCACTCGCGATCCGGGTGACGTCGTGGTTGCCGACGAACGTCGTCGGGGCGAAGGTGGCCAGCAGCGCGTCGTGCCGCTCGATCGCGTGCGCGAGCTCGTGGCCGTTGCGGTCCGCGATGCCGTGCCAGATCCCCTGCCACAGCTCGTACTGGGTCAGCGAGTCCATCGTCGAGTCGCGCGCGATCGCCGCCGCGTCGCCGTGGATCACCTCGCCGCTGAACCAGGCGTCCGGGAACCGCTCCCGCACCCGCGGCAGCACCCGCGCCCAGAACGCCGGCGGCACCGCGTACGCCGCGTCGAGCCGCCAACCGTCGACGCCGCGGGCCAGCCAGTGCGTCATGACCTGCACCACGAGGTCCTCGGTGGCACGGCTGTCGTGGTCGAGCGCGACGAGGATGTCGTGGCCCTCGAACAGTCCGACGGGCACGGGCTGCCCCGGCTGCCACCCGGACCAGTCGATGGCGAACAGGTCGGCGGTCGGCGCCTCCGGGCCGTGATCGGACAACACGGTGAAAGCCGGGTGCTCACGGCCGACGTGGTTGAACACCCCGTCCAGCAGCACCCGCACGCCCCGCTCGTGCGCTGCGGCGACCAGGGCGTCGAAGTCGGAGTCGTCGCCCAGGCGCGGGTCGATGCGGAAGTGGTCGACCGTGTCGTACCCGTGGGTCGAGCTCGCGAACACCGGGCCGAGCAACAGGCCGTTCAGACCGAGGTCGACGACGTGGTCGAGCCACCCGGTCAGGCGGTCGAGGCGGTGTTCGAGCGGACGCTCCCCCACCGGTGACGCAGGGCGGACCTCGGCGCCGACGAAGCCGAGCGGGTAGACGTGCCACCACATCACGTGCTGGACCCAGGCCGGCTCGGACGGACGGGCGGGGGCGGTGTCGGGGTTCACCGCCCCGATGCTGCCAGGCGCACCTGGACCGTGTGCGTGGTCGCTGTGTGCCGCCCCGCCGAGCAGGACGAGGATGGGGCCATGGGACGGGCGATCAGGACGGAAGCCGATGCGTCGGCATCGGAGTCGGCACACGCCGAACGGACCTGCGCCTCGTGCGGGCGACGGATGCCGTCCTCGGCGGCGCCGGAGGCGAAGTGGTGTTCCGGAGCCTGCCGCCGACACGGGCTGGACGACACCGACCGGGCTCTGGAGCAGCGCATCGACGAACTGCTCGCGGCACGGGCGCGGACCTCGAGCATCTGCCCGTCCGAGGTCGCACGCTCACTCGACCCGGACGACTGGCGACCGCTGATGGAGCCCGCACGTCGAGCCGCCCGGCGCATGGTCGCGCGCGGTGAGGTCGAGATCACCCAGGGCGGGTCGGTCGTCGACCCGTCGACCGCCAAGGGCCCGATCCGCATCCGCCGTCCGCGGTGATCCGGGTCGCGGCGCGCCTGTTTCAGGTGTGCTCGTGAACCGTTCGGATGAGCCGTTCGAGCGCGGTCACCAGCGCCCGTGTCTTCTCCTGGGTCACACGCGACGTCGAGTACTGGAAGTTCGTCTTCTCATCGGTCAGGCGCTTGAAGTGCAGGCCGGGTCGGGTGTCCGGTGCGCAGGCCGTGTCGAGCAGCCGACGAGCGGCGGCGTGGTCGTCGCCGAGGTGGTGGTGGCCGAGGATCGCACCGCAGATCGCGTCCGACGCCGCTATCCCGCCGAGCACAGCGTTCGCACCGGCGGCCTTCCAGTCCGCGTGACTCGTGGACTCGGCGTAGAGGAGCGCGACGTCGAGGTAGGCCTGCGCTTCGTCGCGGCGCATCGCGACTGCGGCCGGTCGACGGCGCGCACGCGGGCGCCCATCAGAAGTACGTCCTGATCTCCTCGCCGAAGACTGTTCGGGCTTCTTCTCGCCACGACCCGACGAGCGGGTCTCCCTCGGCCACGAACCGACGGAGATCAGCGCGGGTCACGTCGAAGACCTGGCACTCGTTGCCGGTCCACCGCCGGACGAGGTCACCGAGGCGGACGACGACGTCGGTGTCGACGGTCTGCTCGAAGACGACGAGGAGGTCCAGGTCGGACGCCGGCGTCGCGGTGCCCCGCGCGACTGACCCGAAGATCGAGACCGAGAGGACCCCGGCCTCCACCGACTCGACGTAGGCGCCGATCCGACGTTCGAGTTCGTCGCCGGCTTCGAGGCCGAGTTCCACCGCTGGCCAGAGCAGGTGTTCCCGGTTGACCCGGTAGGCAGAGTGCTGGAGACCACGCTCGACCTGCACGAGCCCTGCTGCCTCGAGCTTGTCGAGCGCGCGTTTGATGCCGGTGTGCTGCGCAGCGCCCGCGACCCGCGCCACCTGGCGTCCGGTCATGCCGGAATCGGTCCGGGCGAGGACGCGGAGCGCGTCAGCCTGCGTGGCCCCCAGCAGTGTGGCGAGTGGTTTCACGAGTTGCATGTCGATGCCTCCGCAAGGAGTGTACCGATATGCGGTACATGTGGAGCGTTTTTGTGCACACTCAGCGCGCGAGGGGACGCGGGGAGGGAACACGTGTCGTCCAACGTCGGTTGCATCGAAGGATGACTGCAACCGGATCGACCGAACAGACTCTTGCCCGCCGCGAAGCCCTGGTCGTCGGAGCCAGTGGCATCACCGGTTCCGCCCTGGTGCGCCACCTGCTCGACCTGGGCTGGGACGTGACGGCGCTCTCCCGCCGACCGCTCGCCGAACAGGGCGTCCGGACCGTCGCGGCCGACCTGCGCGACCCCGAGAGCCTGGCGGCCGCACTCGCCGACGAACACCCGACCCATGTGTTCTTCACCGCCTGGCAGCGGCAGGACACCGAGGCGGAGAACATCCGCGTCAACGGCGGCATGGTCCGCGACCTGCTCGCGGCGCTGTCGCACGCTCCGCTCGAGCACGTCGCCCTGGTCACCGGCCTGAAGCACTACCTCGGCCCGTTCGAGGCGTACGCCGCCGGCGAGATGCCCGACACCCCCTTCCACGAGGAGGAACCGCGCCTCGACACCCCGAACTTCTACTACGCGCAGGAGGACGAGCTCTTCGCCGCAGCCGAGCGCCAGGGGTTCACCTGGTCCGTGCACCGCTCGCACACCGTGATCGGGCACGCGGTCGGCAACGCCATGAACATGGGCCTCACACTCGCCGTGCAGGCCACGCTGGCGAAGGAACTCGACCTGGACTTCGTGTTCCCGGGAAGCGAGGCCCAGTGGAACGGCCTGACCGACATGACCGACGCCGGCATCCTCGCCGAGCACATGGTGTGGGCCTCGACGTCACCCGAGGGTGCGGACGAGCCGTTCAACATCGTCAACGGTGACGTCTTCCGGTGGCGCTGGATGTGGCCGCGCCTGGCCGCGCACCTCGGTGTCGACCCCACGCGCGTCGTGGGCTACGAGGACGCTCCGCGACCGCTCGAGGAGCAGATGGCGCCGTACGAGTCCGAGTGGGCCGGCATCGCCGAGCGCCACGGTCTCGCCGAGGCCGACATCACCCGGCTCGCCTCGTGGTGGCACACCGACGCCGACCTCGGTCGTGCGATGGAGGTCGTCACCGACATGGGGAAGAGCCGCGACGCCGGGTTCACGGCGTTCCGCCGGACCGAGCAGGCCTTCGCGGACCTGTTCGCCCGGTACCGGGCGGACCGGCTCATCCCCTGATCGGGCAGGCCGCCGGTCAGAAGGCGTACCGGATCCGGCAGGACGGCAGGTGCTCGGCCACGAGTTCGCGGAAGCGCTCGACGAGCTGCCCCTTCATGCCGGACCGGTAGCGCACGTTCACGGCACCGTTCTGGGACACCTTCTGCTCCTGCAGGTCCGGACGCCACAGCAGGTCCTCGGCCTTGGGGTGCCACCCGAGGTTGACCTCGTGCAGGGGCTGGTTGTGGGTCAGGAAGATCACCTCGGCCGCAAGCTGCGCCTTGGCGGCCGGGGACAGCACGTCGTCGACCTGCCGGAGCATCTCGGCCCAGTCCGACTCCCACGTCGGCGTGAGGATGACCGGCGAGAAGTTCAGGTGGACCTCGTACCCGGCGTCGACGAAGTCGTTCACCGCGGCGATCCGCTCGGCGATCGCGCTCGTACGGATGTCCGTGACCTTCGCGGTCTCGTGCGGCATCAGCGAGAAACGGATCCGGGTCCGACCCATCGGGTCCCAGTCGAGCAGGTCGCGGTTGACGTACTTCGTGGCGAACGAGGCCTTGGCCGTCGGGGTCATCCGGAACAGGTCGCAGAGGTCGCGGACGTTGTCGCTGATCATCGCGTCGACCGAGCAGTCGCTGTTCTCGCCGATGTCGTAGACCCAGGCTTCCGGGTCGCACTGGTTCGGTTCGGTCTTCGGCCCCTGCTTGGCGATGTTCCGCGCCACGTGCTTGGTGATCTGGTCGATGTTCGCGAACACCGTCACCGGGTTGCTGTAGCCCTTGCGCCGCGGTACGTAGCAGTAGGCGCACGCCATCGCGCAGCCGTTCGCGGTGGACGGTGCGATGAAGTCGGCGGAGCGACCGTTCGGCCGGGTCACCAGCGACTTCTTCACGCCGAGCACGAGCGCCTCGGTCTTGATCCGCACCCAGCGCTGGACGTTCCGTTCGTCGCCGTGCACCTCGGGGATGTTCCAGTGCGACTCGACCGGGACGATCTCGGCGTCCGGCCAGCGCCCGACGATCTCCTGCCCACGCTGCAGTTCGAGGGCGGCCGGCTCGGCGTAGATGCGTCGGACGTCGAGCATCGGGCGGACGCGTTCGTGGCTCATCAGCTCCTGTCTACCCGGCACCACCGACGGTGCAGACTCGGACCATGACCGCTGAACCCGACGACCACTTCTTCGTCGTGGACGGCCGACGCTGGCGCCGCACCGACCCCGCCCTGCCCGAGGAACTCGCCGCCGCGCTCCGCTCCCACCTGGGGCGCGGGCGCAACGCCGTGAAGACCGCGAAGCGCGCGGGCGACGACGAGGCCCTGGCGGCGGCGCGGCACCGGAACGGTTTGGCCAAGCACGGGCTGGGCGAACGCGGCCCCGAGTGGTGGACCCGCCCCGAGGCCGACCGGATCGCCGATGCCGAGCAGGCCCTCGCCGCCCTGGACGCTCTGCCGTGACGACGATCCGTCCACCGCGCCTGGATCGCATCCTGAACCGCATCGTGTTCGGCCCGGTGATGATCGGGACGGGAGTCGCACTCGCGGGCGTGGCCTTCGTACCCGGAGCATCGGCGCGGGTGTTCGTCTTCGTCCGCGGTGTCGCCTTCATCGCCGGCGGGACCTGGGCCACGGCCAGGCTCCGACGCGTCGCCGTGCACCTGCGCGACGACACCCTCCGGTACTCCGGCTTCCTCTCGTCGTGGACCGCACCGCGTGCGGGGATCACCGCGGTGCTCGACGACGCGTTCGTCGAGTGGCGCGACGATCACGGGGCCGAACACCGACGGCAGATCTGGCTGCTGGCCCGGGCACGGGAGGACGACGGCACGAAGTTCGCTCCGCTCTGGCGGTGGCGACGCGAGGCACTCCTCGAAGTTCGAGCGTGGGCGGCGGCTCGCGAGGTCCGAAACGTCCCATGACGCCCGCGATGGAAAGCAGAATCGGGCGTACCTGGTCGAAACTTCCGACCACGTACGCCCGATCTGACCAGGGACGCCCGGTTCGACCAGGCCGCGGGCCCGATTCGACCAGGCCGCGCGCCCGCGGCTAGGCCTCGGTGTGGCCCAGGTCGGGCTCGACGAGCAGGCACGCGGTGCGGGACGCGGCGGCGTGCAACTCGAGCACGACGAGCTCGTTGCAACCGTGGCGGAGCACCGGCCCCGGGATCGCCAGGGTCTGCTGCGGGCCTCGCGACCAGTACCGACCGAGGCAGAACCCGTTGACCCAGGCGACACCCTTCCGGAACCCGTCGAGCGACAGGTACCGGTCGTCCACGGTGTCCAGGTCGAACGAGCCAGCTGCGAACGTCGGCCCGGCGAGCACGTCGCCGCCGGTGGGAGCGATCTCGGACAGCGCGGTCACGGCGGCCGGTGCGATGGGGTCGAGGGCGAGCGGCGACGCGGTCCACCGGGCCACGGGGACGCCGTCGATCGAGACGCCCCCGATCAGGCCCTTCGGCTCGCCGATGCGGACGCCGTAGTCGACGCGGCCCTGGTCCTCGACGAGGAGCTCGAGCGTGCCGGTCACCGGCGGCAGGGCGACGGCGCGGTCGTGGTGCTCGCGCTCCAGGACCCCGACGACGACACCGTCGGCCGACACGATCGCTCGGTCTCGCACCTCGGTGCCGACGGTCAGCACCCCTCCGGCGGGCAGGTCGACCTCGGCGCGGTAGGCGACGAAGCCGCTCGCGGCTCCGAGGGCGTCGAAGGTCGGCGGCTCGTCGTGCGCGGACCACGCCGTGAGCGTGGGCAGCAGGGAACGGAGCGACGCGACGCGGTCCAGACGGACGGCGAGGCCCGTGGCGGGGGTGATCCGGGCCTCCAGGCCGTCGCCGGACTCGGCCACGGGACCGAGGCGACCCGATCCACCCGGCTCCATCGTCGCGGGCAGCGGCGGGACGGGCGCGTAGCGCTCGATGACCGAGCGGAACGCGTGGAACTTCTCCGTCGGTCGGCCGGCCTCGTCGAGCGGGGCGTCGTAGTCGTACGACGTCGCGATCGGACGGTAGACGCCCTTGTCGTTCGCGCCGTTCGTGAAGCCGAAGTTCGTGCCGCCGTGGAACATGTAGATGTTCACCGAGCCGCCGGCGGCGAGCAGGACGTCGAGGTCCTCCGCGCTGGCGGACGCCGGCGTGGTGTGGTGGTGCTCGCCCCAGCTGTCGAACCAGCCGTCCCAGAACTCCGAGCACATCAGGGGCCCGGTGGGCTGTGCCTGCCGCAGGCGCTCGAGTCGGGCGGCGGACCGTGAGCCGAACGACCCGGTCTTGTGCAGCGAGGGCAGGGAGCCGTCCTCGAGCATCGTGCCCATCGGCTGGTCGACGCTCGTGAAGGGGACGGTCAGCCCGATGTCGCGGTGCATCTGCTCGAGTGCGCGCAGGTACTCGGGGTCGGAGCCGTAGGCGCCGTACTCGTTCTCGACCTGCACCAGGACGATGGGCCCGCCCTGGTCGATCTGCCGCGGGACCAGCACGGGGGCCAGGTGCTGCAGGTACGTCTCGACCGCCGCGAGGAACCCGGGCTCGTTGCGCCGGACGCCCACGGAGCCGTCGGCGAACAACCAGTACGGCAGACCGCCGTTCGTCCACTCGGCACAGATGTAGGGGCCGGGGCGGACGATGGCGTGCATGCCCTCGGCGGCGACGAGGTCGAGGAAGCGGCCGAGGTCCAGGCCACCCGACAGGTCGAAGACCCCGGGCGACGGCGCGTGCGCGTTCCAGGCGACGTAGGTCTCGATGGTGTTGAGGCCCATCAGCTTCGCCTTGCGGATCCGGTCGGCCCACAGGTCGGGGTGCACGCGGAAGTAGTGGATCGCGCCGGACAGGACCCGGTGCGGCTCGCCGTCGAGCAGGAAGTCGGTGTCGCCGATGGCGAAGCGCATGGTGTGGTTCTTTCGTTGCCGGCCGGGCCGGGCGTCGAGCCGGGCCGGGCGTGGAGCCCGGCCGGACGTGGAGCCGGGCCGGGCGTGGAGCGGGGCCGTGCGGACGTGTCCGCACGGCCCCGCGGGGATGCTGTCGAACTACTTCGACGAGACCGTGAAGCCCTGGTCCTTGCCGTACTTGGCGAGGGCCTTCTGCCAGGCCTGCAGGCCGGCGTCGAGCGAGGTGCCGTTCTCGTACGCCTGACCGACGGTGTCGGCGTAGACGCTGTTCGCGTACACCTGGTAGGGCAGGTAGGTGAAGTCGTTGTCCGAGGACTTCGACGCGTCGACGAGCACCTTGTTGATCTGCTGACCGCCGAAGTACTCCGGCTTCTCGTCGAGGAACGCCGACGAGTCGAGGTCAGCGGTGGTCGACGGGAAGCCGCCGGACTCCATGAAGACCTTCGTGGACTCCTTCGAGGAGTTCAGCCACTTGAGGAAGCCCGCGGCGAGGGCCGGGTTCTTCGACTGCTTCATGACGACCTGGGCGCTGCCGCCGTTGTTCGCGGTCTGGGCGGTGCCGCCGTCGTAGGTCGGCATCGGGGCGACACGCCAGTCACCCGAGGCCTGGGCGACGCCGGACTCCAGGTTGCCCGGCATCCAGGCGCCGGTGATCATCGTGGCGATCTCACCGTTGCCGAGCTGCTTGTACCAGTCGTCGGTCCAGCCGACCGTCTTCGACAGCAGGCCCTGCTCGACGAGCTCGTTCCAGGTGCTCGTCCACTTCTTGGTGCCCTCGTCCTGCAGGTTGATGGTCACCTTGTCACCGTCGGTGGTGAAGGGGGTGCCACCGGCCTGGGCGATCATGCTCGTGGTGAAGCCGGCGTCGCCGGAGTCCGCCGCGATGTAGGCCTTCGGGTCCGCCTCGTGCAGCTTCTTGGCCGCGGTGACGTACTCGTCCCACGTCTTCGGCACGGCGATGTCGTGCTTGTCGAAGACCTTCTTGTTGTAGAACAGCGCCATGGGGCCGGAGTCCTGCGGCAGGCCGTAGACCTTGCCGTCGATCGACACCGAGCTCCAGGTGCTCTTCGCGAAGTCCTTCTCGAGCGAGTCGAAGCCGTAGCTCGACAGATCGAGCAGCGACTCGGACAGCGCGAACTGCGGCAGGGCGTAGTACTCCACCTGGGCGACGTCGGGGGCGCCCGAGCCAGCCTTGATCGTGTTCTGCAGCTTCGTGTACTGGTCGGCACCGGTGCCGGCGTTGACGAGCTTGACCTTCACCTTGGGGTACTGCTTCTCGAACGCGGCGACCTGGGCCTTCGCCGACGGGGTCCACGACCAGTAGGTCAGGGTGCCACCGTCCTGCAGGGCCTTGTCGATGTCGTCGGCCGATCCGCCGGAGCCGGAGCCACCGGAGGCGCACGCGGCGAGGGCGATCGCGGCGGTGACGCCGATGGCGAGGGCGCTGAGCCCGCGCCGGAGACGCTTGTTCATGGGAGTGCCTTTCACTTCTTCGTGGAGGGGGTGGTGCTGCTGTGTGCCGGACCGGGCGGCGCGTGGCGGGGTCGCCGTGCGCCTGGTGTCCGAGGGGTCAGGCCTTGACCGACCCGGCCGCGAGGCCGGACTGCCAGAAGCGCTGGAGGAAGAGGAACGCGACCACGATCGGGATGATCGTGAGGAGCGATCCCGTGACGACGAGGTTGTAGATCGGCTGCGCGCCGGACCCGGTGGCCTGCGCGTTCCACTGGTTCAGGCCGACCGTCAGCGGGTACCACTTCGGGTCGCTCAGCATGATGAGCGGCAGGAAGTAGTTGTTCCAGGTGGCGACGACCGCGAACAGCAGGACGGTGACGACACCGGGCGCGAGCAGGCGGAGCGCGATCGTGAAGAAGATCCGGAACTCACCGGCGCCGTCCATGCGGGCGGCCTCGAGCAGTTCTGCCGGGATCGCGTCGACCGCGTAGGTCCAGATCAGGTACATGCCGAACGGGCTGATCAGCGAGGGCAGGATGATCGCCCACGGGGTGTTGGTCAGGCCGACCTGCGAGAACAGCAGGAAGGTCGGGACCGCCAGGGCCGTGCCGGGGACCGCGATGGCGCCGAGGACGACGGCGAAGACCGCGCGGCGACCGGGGAACTGGAACTTCGCCATGCCGTAGCCCGCGACGGTGGCGAGCAGGGTGGCCCCGCCGGCACCGACGACGACGTAGAGCAGCGTGTTGCCGAACCACTGCAGGAAGATGCCGTCGTTGTAGGTCAGCGTGTCGACGATGTTCTGCCAGAGGTTGAAGTCCCCGCCGAACCACAGACCGAACGTGGAGAGCAGCGACGCCTGCGTCTTCGTGCTGTTCACGAGCAGGTAGAACAGCGGCGCGAACGAGTACACGACGAAGACGACCATGACCGCGGTCAGCAGGCCGGAACGCTTCGGCTTGCGTCCGTCGACGTGCTGGTCTGCCTTCCTGGAGGCGCGGATCGAGCGGGTGCGCGGCGCACGTTGCGTCGTGGTCGCCTCGGTCACCGTGGCAGCTGCGGGCCCGGCGGGGTGCTGGATGGTGCTCATCGGTTCTCCTCGCGGGTGCCGCGGACCTGGACGACGTAGGCGATCACCGCGGTGATCACGCCCATCACGATCGCGACCGTGGCGGAGTAGTTGAACTGCTGACCGCTGAAGGACAGCGAGTAGGCGTACATGTTCGGGGTGAAGGCGCTGCCGATGACGTTCGGGGCGAGCGTCTTGAGCAGGTTCGGCTCGTTGAAGAGCTGGAAGCTGCCGATGATCGAGAAGATCGTGGCGATGACCATCGGGCCGCGGAGCGCCGGGAGCTTGATCGAGAAGACCGTGCGCATCGGGCCGGCGCCGTCGAGCTCGGCCGCCTCGTACAGCTCACCGGGGACGGTGCGGAGTGCGGCGTAGAAGATCAGCATGTTGTAGCCGAGGAACTCCCACGTGACCACGTTGCCGATCGACGTCAGGACCCAGCTCGGGCTGAACGGCTGCAGCAGGTCGATGCCGAGCGCGTCGTTCGCGGCGCCCGTCAGACCGAACTGGTTGCCGTAGATGAAGCCCCAGATCAGGGCGGCGACGACACCGGGGACGGCGTAGGGCAGGAACACCGCGATGCGGAAGAAGCTCGTTCCCCACAGTCGGGCGCTGTCCAGAGCCAGGGCGGCGACGAGGGCGAGGCCGAGCATGATCGGCACCTGGACGACCAGGAAGATCGCGACCCGGCCGAACCCGGACCAGAACTTGGCGTCCTGGAAGAGCTGCACGTAGTTGGCGAACCAGACGAACTGGTTGCCACCGATGAGCTGGTCGCGGAACAGGCTGAGCCAGAGCGCGTAGCCGATCGGCACGATGAGCATCAGGACCAGGACGACGACGAACGGGCCGACGAACAGCCATCCGGTGAGCCGTCCCCGCGGCTTGGGGCGGCGGCCGGCCGGGCGCTCGGCGGTGGGGCGCGGTGCTGCCTCACCGGGGCGCGCTGCGAGCGTGCTCATGTGACTCCTTCGTCTGCTGCGTTCGGGTGGTCGATGTCGGCGGGTCGGCCCGGGCCGGATCAGGGTGTCCGGGCGGTCACCGATGTTGACGTCAACATCGAACGACGCGACGATAGCATGGCAACGTCAACATGCGCTAGCGTCCGGGGAGGCCGACCGCTCGGCCCCTCGATCCGGAAGGAGCGCCAGCGTGACGATGGAGTCCCCCGCCGGCACCCGCCGCGCCCCCTCGATGGCCGCCGTCGCCGACGCCGCGGGGGTCTCGATGCAGACCGTCTCGCGGGTCGCCCGCGGCTTCGACAACGTCAGCCCGGAGACCCGCGACCGCGTCCAGCGCGCGATGGAGTCCCTCGGCTACCGGCCCAACCGTGCCGCCCGTGCCCTGCGCTCCGGCCGCTTCCGCACCATCGGCGTGATCATGTTCACGCTCGCGTCCTTCGGCAACATGCGCACGCTCGAGGCGATCGCCGACGCCGCCGGGGTCGCCGACTTCACGATCACCCTGCTGCCGATGGCCTCGCGCACCGAAGCAGGCGTCCGCTCCGCGTTCTCGCGCCTGCACGAACAGGCCGTCGACGGCGTCGTGATCATCATCGAGTCGCACATCATCGACACCGCCGAGGTCGTGCTGCCCGACGGCGTGCCGATGGTCATCATCGACTCCACAGGCAGCACCGACCACCCCGCGATCGACACCGACCAGGCCGACGGCGCCCGGCAGGCCACGCAGCACCTGCTCGACCTGGGGCACGAGACCGTCTGGCACGTCGCCGGTCCGGAGTCGTCGTACTCGGCAGCCCGTCGCCTCGCCGCGTGGCAGGACACCCTGACGCGCGCCGGTCGACCGGTGCCCCCGGTGTTCCGCGGCGGCTGGACGACCGAGCACGGCTACGAGGCCGGGCTCGAGATCGCCGCACGCCCGGAGATCACCGCGGTGTTCGCCGCGAACGACCAGACCGCCCTCGGTGTCCTGCGCGCCGCACACGAGTCCGGTCGCCCGGTGCCGTCGTCGCTGAGCGTGGTGGGGTTCGACGACTCCCCCGAGTCCGACTCGTTCTGGCCGCCGCTCACCACCGTGCACCAGTCCTTCGACGAGGTCGGACGCCGCGCGGTCGCGAACCTGCTCGCCCAGATCGACGGCGAGCGGGTCAGCGTCGCGGCCGACCTGGTGCCGGTGCGGCTCGTCGAGCGCGCGAGCACGGCGGCGCCGCCGGCGCGCTGACGCGGCGCGCGTTTCGCGCTCACCGACACCTCACGCGCGCACGCCCCCGTGAACTGTCGCCCAGCCCGTGAACTCGCGCCCGCGCCGGACGGGAGGCCCGGTGCCAGGCCGCCACGGGCCTCCCGGCCGCCGCCGCGCATGTTTCGCGCCCAGCGACAGTCCACGCGCCCGTCACCCCGCGAACTGTCGCCCAGCACGTGAACTCGCGCCGCCCGCCGCGCCCCCGCAACGAGCAGAGGACGTCGGGCGCGAGCGCCCGACGTCCTCTGTGCTCACTCGACGCCCGCCGTGGCGTGCGCCGAGGCGCCTTGTCAGCCGACCGAGACGGCGGTCCAGGAGACCGGCGGGAGCTCGATCGTGACGGTGTCGCCCTCGCGGCGGACCGACTCGTTCGTGCGGAGCCCCACCCGCGAGGTGTTCTCCAGGTCGTTCACGGCGTGCAGGTCGTCGTCCCAGACGCCCTCGGCGTGGACGTCACCCGTCGCACCGATGCCGGCCAGGTCGATCGTCACCGTGGTCGGCTCGGACGGGTGGCGGTTGATCAGGAAGACCGCGGCCTTGCCGTCCTCGGACACGGTGGCGGCGGAGTCCACGACCGGGACCTCGCCGTGCTTGCCACCGTCGACCGTGTCACCAGAGGCCTTGACCTGCAACGAGGTGCCCTGCGCCAGGCGCGAGGTGACCGAGAACGGGAAGAAGGTCGTCTGGCGCCAGGCCGGGCCGCCGGGCTCGGTCATGATCGGGCCGATCACGTTGACGAGCTGGGCGAGCGAGGCCGAGGCGACGCGGTCGGCGTGCCGGAGCAGCGAGATGAGCAGGCCGCCCACGACGACGGCGTCTGCGACGGTGTAGACGTCCTCGAGCAGACGCGGGGCGACGGGCCACTCGTCGAGCGTGAAGGTCTTGGCCTTCGCTTCCCACTTCTTGATCGACCAGACGTTCCACTCGTCGAACGAGATGTCGATGCGCTTGTCGGACTTCTTCTGCGCCTGGACGTGGTCGGCGGCCGTGGTGACCGTCTTGATGAAGTGGTCCATGTTGGCGCCCGAGGCGAGGAACGACGGCAGGTCGTCGTCCTCCTCGTAGTAGGCGTGCGCGGAGATGTAGTCGACGTCGTCGTAGGTGTGCTCGAGGACGGTGCGCTCCCACTCGCCGAACGTCGGCATCGACGCCCCGGAGGAACCGCAGGCGACGAGCTCGAGGTCGGGCTGGATCTGCCGCATGGCCTTGGCGGTCATGGCGGCGAGCTTGCCGTAGTCGTCGGCGTTCTTGTGGCCGAGCTGCCACGGGCCGTCCATCTCGTTGCCGAGGCACCACATCTTGATGGCGAAGGGTTCCTGGCGACCGTTCGAACGACGGTATTCGGACAGTGCGGTCCCGGCGTCGATGTTCGCGTACTCGAGGAGCTCGATGGCCTCCTGCGTGCCGCGGGTGCCGAGGTTCACGGCGAGCATGAGCTCCGAGCCGACCTGGTCGAGCCAGTGCTGGAACTCGTGCAGGCCGACCTCGTTGGTCTCGGTCGAGTGCCAAGCGAGGTCGAGGCGGCGGGGGCGCTGCTCGACGGGGCCGACGCCGTCCTCCCACTTGTACCCGGAGACGAAGTTGCCACCGGGGTAGCGGATGGCGGAGACGCCGAGTTCCTTGACGAGTTCGACGACGTCCTTGCGGAAGCCGTGCTCGTCGGCGGTCTCGTGGGTGGGCTCGTGGATGCCGTCGTAGACGTGGCGGCCGAGGTGCTCGACGAACCCGCCGAACAGGCGACGTCGCACCGGCCCCACGGTGAACGCGGCGTCGAGGACGAGGTGTGTGCGGGGCATGGATCTCCTTCGATCGTGGCAGTGCGGTTCGTGCGGGGAGCGGGTGGGGCCACGGACGGGAACCGAAGCGGGCCGTCACGAAAGTGAGCGCTCACCTGACCGAAACGCTACCGGGTTCCACGCCGTCGCGAAAGGGGTGGCGGATGCCGGGAGCGAGCGCTAATGTGAGCGCTCACGGAGCACCGGAAGGTCGTTCCGTGTCCGGAGCAGCAGTGCTCCGGGTCCGGAGCAGCGATGCTCCGGCGGGAGCACCGACCCTGTTCCCGAGCCCGGCCCATCCCGATGGAGTGATGCCATGCCGATCCCACCCGCAACACCCGCGTCGCGCCTCTCGCGCCGGGGCTTCCTCGCCGCCGGCGCAGCGGCCGCGACGGTCCTGCCGCTCGCCGCCTGCTCGAGCCCCCTCGCCGCCGGCCTCGCCGGCAGCGCACTCAACCCCGAGACCCTCGTCTTCTGGAACCTGTTCGGCGGCGGCGACGGCGTCCGCATGCAGGCCATGGAGGACGGCTACGCGAAGCAGCACGGCGGCTCGAGCGCGCTGCAGGGCACCACGTTCGCGTGGGGCAACCCGTACTACTCGAAGCTGACACTGGCGACCGTCGGGAACAAGCCGCCGGACGTCGCGGTCGCGCACCTGACCCGCGCGAAGCCGCTCTGGGACGGTGACCTGCTCGACCCGATCACGTCCGACGACCTGGCGAGCGTCGGCCTGAGCGCCGCCGACTTCAACCAGAAGGCCTGGGCGGCGCAGAAGACCGACGGCAACAACATCGCGGTCCCGCTCGACACCCACCCCTTCGTCCTCTTCTACAACGTCGACGTCTGCAAGAAGGCCGGCCTGATCGACGGCGACGGCAACCTCGTCGACCTCAACGGCATGGACAACTTCGAGAAGGCCCTCGCCGCGGTCGCCAAGGTCACCGGCGGCACGGCGCTCAACGTCGCGAACGTGGTGCCGGAGACGGCCACCCCGTGGCGCTTCTTCTGGACGATGTACAACCAGCTGAAGGACGCCACCCCGTTCATCAGCGACGGCGGGTCGAAGCTCACCGTCAACGAGGACGCCTACAACGAGGTCACGAGCCGCACCCAGAAGTGGGTGAAGGAGGGCTGGCTGAACAAGGCGCTCGACTACGCCACCGCGCAGTCGCTCATGTTCGACGGCAAGGCCGGCTTCTTCATGCAGGGCGAGTGGGAGATCAGCACCGCGCAGTCGATCAAGGGCCTGAACTTCGGCATGGCGCCGATCCCCCAGCTCTACGACAAGCCGGCGACCCAGGCGGACTCGCACACGTTCGTCCTGCCGAAGAAGGCCCGCACGCCGGAGCAGCGCAAGCAGCACATGCTCTTCATCAAGCAGATGCTCGAGCAGAGCCTGACGTGGGCCGAGGGCGGGCACGTGCCGGCCTACATCCCGACGTTCGACAGCGCCGCGTACAAGAAGCTCACGCCGCAGTCGAACTACGCGGCCGCAGCCGAGACCGCCGTGTTCGACGACGCCGCCTGGTACGGCGGTTCGGGTTCGACCTTCGAGGGCACTGTGGGTGCCCAGCTCGCCCTCGTGCAGCAGGGCAGCTCGTCCCCCGCGCAGGCCCTCAGCGCCATCAAGTCGCAGCTCGCGACGTACCTCAACACCCCGAGCCCCCTGTGACCCGGCACGCAACCACCCGGCCGGACCACGCCGGGCAGACGACCCCCGCGATCGCCGTGAACACCGCGCGAAAGGCACGATGACGTGACCACAGCACCTGTCCTCGACCGGCCGACCGACGCGGCCACCGCGCCGCGTCTCCGCCGGAACCGCTCCTACGGCTCCAGCGTGAACCGCGGCCAGGGCCGCAGCGGCTGGCTGTTCCTCGCCCCGTTCGGCCTGTTCTACGTGGCCTTCCTGCTCGGCCCGACGGTCTGGATGATCGTCACGAGCTTCTTCAACACCTCGACCGTCCGCACCGGGCTCGGCAGCTTCGCCGGGTTCGCGAACTACGCCGAGATGCTCGGGCGCAGTGACTTCTGGTCGTCGCTCTGGCACACGCTGCAGTTCACGCTGTACACGACCCCGCCGCTCGTCATCCTGGCGTTCGTGTTCGCCGTGCTGACGAACCGGATGAACCGCGGGCAGTGGTTCTTCCGTCTGGCGTTCTTCCTGCCGTTCATCCTGCCGTCGGCGACGATCTCGCTGATCTGGGTGTTCATCTTCACGCCGAGCACCGGTCTGTGGGCGAGCCTGCAGTCGGCGATCGGCATGACGCCCGGCTCCGGCATGCTGTCGAGCCCGAACACGGCCATGATCGGTGTCGCGATCGCCACCGTGTGGTGGACCCTCGGCTTCAACTTCGTGCTCTACCTGGCCGGTCTGCAGGAGATCCCGCGCGAACTGTACGAAGCAGCCGCCGTCGACGGTGCGTCGAACTGGCAGCAGATCAAGTCGATCACGCTCCCCCTGCTCGGCCGCACGACGACGCTGGTCGTCCTGCTGCAGATCATCGCGAGCCTGAAGATCTTCGACCAGGTCTACCTGATGACGAACGGCGGGCCGGGCATCTCGACCCAGGTCTCGCTGCAGCTCATCACCGGCGTCGGCTTCACCGACAACCGGCTCGGTGCCGCATCGGCCGCGTCGGTCCTCCTGTTCATCGTGATCGTGGCGATCGCGGTCATCCGGCAGCTCGTCGAGCGCGCTGCCGCCAAGCGAGAGATCGGGGCCTGACATGACCGCCACCGAGAGCATCACCACCGGCCGCAAGCTCCGCACCGGCGTCTCGTCCGCCGCTCCGACGAGCGCCGCGAAGATCGGCGTCAGCGGTCGCGGCTTCACGATCGCGTCGGGGATCGTCCTGACGATCTTCGCGATCATCTGGCTCATCCCGAGCGTGTTCGCCCTGAAGACGTCGCTGTCCGACAACGGCGTCGCCGCCCTCGGCGCGAACGCGATCCTGTCGAACTGGAACCCGACGCTGCACTCGTACTCGTCGCTGTTCCAGGCCGGCGACATCTGGAACTGGTACCTCGCCAGCGCCATCACGAGCGTCGTCACGGCGGCACTCACCGTGCTGTTCGCGTCGATGGCGGCGTTCGCGCTGTCGCGGCTGGTGTTCCGCGGCCGCAACATCGCGTTCCTGCTCATCATCCTCGGGATCATGATCCCGACGCAGGTGCTGATCATCCCGATCTTCCAGGAGCTCAACGCGGTCGGCCTGCTCAACACCTACTGGTCGGTGATCTTCCCGCAGGTGCCCGCCGTGATCGCGGTGTTCATCTTCAAGCAGTTCTTCGACGGCATCCCGAAGGAGCTGGAAGAGGCCGCGCGCATCGACGGCGCCGGCATCTGGAAGGTCTACTGGTCGGTCATCCTGCCGCTGTCGCGTCCGGTGATCGCGGCCGTGACGATCCTGACCTTCGTCGGGGTGTGGAACAACCTGCTGCTGCCGCTGTTCGTGCTGTCCAACCCGGACCTCATGACGATCCCGGTCGGGCTCGCCACGGTCCAGGGCAGCTTCGGGCAGCGCTACGCCGACATCCAGGCCGGTGCGATCCTCGCGGCGCTGCCGCTGATCATCCTCTACCTGATCTTCCAGCGGCAGATCGTGGAGGGCGTGACGGGCTCGGGCCTCAAGGGCTGACGCCACCCCACCACGGACGGGAGGCCCGGTGCCAGCTGGCACCGGGCCTCCCGTCCGTCCGTTGGTCGCGTCGCGGGCGCGGTGCGGCCGGTGCTTTCGGGCGTACCTGGCCGAACCGGGCGTACCTGGGCAGAAGTTCTGTGGCGGTACGCCCGAAAGCACCAGGCATCGCGGGTGCCAGGGGAAGAACCGGGCGTATCTAGGGGGAACGGGCGCGCCTGGCGGAACCGGGCGTACCTGCCGGAACCGGGCGTGCCTGGTCGGAAGTTCCGTGGTGGTACGCCCGAAAGCACCAGGCATCGCGGGCGCCAGGGGAAAGACCGGGCGTACCTGGCGGGATCGGGCGTACCTGTGCAGAGCGGGCACACCTGGCGGAACCGGGCGTACTCGGTCGGAAGTTCCGTGGTGGTACGCCCGAAAGCACCAGGCATCGCGCGCGCAAGGGGAAGGATCGGGCGTACCTGGCAGAACCGGGCGTACCTGGCGGGAACGGGCATGCCTGGCAGGCACGCGCGGGTCAGGCGGGGACGGAGACCTTCGTCTCGTGCTTCCAGAACCCGGAGAACGTGATGCGCGACTTCGGCAGGCCCGCACGGTGCAGGTGGCGGCGGCCCTCGGTTGCGAGTCGTGACTCCCCCACGACGAACGCGTACCCCTGGTCGTCGGACGGCACGTGCCGCTGCAGTTCGGCGAGGGCGCCGCTGCCGGGGACGGCGCCGGGCTGCCGGACGATCCAGGTCACCTGCACGCCGGTGGGGGCGTCGAGGTCGCGGATGTCGGCGGGGGTCGGGACCTCTTGGATGATGCGGCCGATGGTGTCGCGCGGCAACGAGGCGGCGATGCCGACGACGCCGGGCAGGCCGGTCTCCTCGGCGGCGACGACGACCTCGCTGGTGCCGGCGGGGACGTCGAAGATGCAGCCCTGGTCGAGCATCGCGAGCTCTTCGCCGGGGCGGGCGGAGCAGGCCCAGATCGCGGCACGGCCCTCGAGCTGACCGCGGTGGTCCAGGTGCACGACGAAGTCGATGTCCAGCTCGGCGGTGCCGTCGGCGAGCAGCCGGTACGCGGCGACGGTGTAGTTCGCGCAGTGGGGACGGATGTCCTCGGGGATGCCGAGGAACGTCGGCCACCACTTCTTGCCGTCCAGGTCGGGCATCCGGAAGGCGTCCTGGTCGGGGCGTCGGACGAACAGGCGGAACCAGTGGTCGAAACCGAGGTAGCCGAACTCGTGCAGGTCGTCCCCGGAGACGGTGACGCGCTGCATCGAGGGGGTCACCCGCTGGGTCCGGAGGACACGGGCGCGGAAGAGCCGGGGGTTCGTCGGCAGGAGCCGCGGGGTCTTCGCCATGAGGCAAGGCTAACCTAAGATGACTTCCGTGCCAGCCCCCAATCCCGTTCTGGCTTCCGGTCCGGAGGCCCCCGAACCCGTCGCGTCCAGCGCCCGAGACGGCGACGCGTCCCGCGCCCTCGGTGTGCACCGGACCGCGATGCGGCGACGGACCGCGGTCATCCTCGGCCTCGTCGTCGCCCTGGTGCTCGTCGCCGTGGCGAGCATGCTGCTCGGCAGCAACCGCATCGGTGTCGCCGAGGTGTGGGCGGGGCTCACCCGCTCGGGGTCGAGCACCGACGAGGCGATCGTGTGGGGCTCCCGCATCCCGCGCACGCTGATCGGTGCTGCGGTCGGGGCGGCCCTCGGCATCGCCGGGCTGCTCATGCAGGGACACACCCGCAACCCACTCGCCGACCCCGGCCTGTTCGGGGTCTCGTCGGGTGCCGGACTCGCGGTGGTGCTCGGCGTCTACGTGTTCGGGGTGACGAGCACGAGCGCGACCGTGTGGTTCGCCCTGGTCGGGGCCCTGGTCGCCAGCGTCGTCGTCTTCTCGGTGACCATCGCCGGCAGCGGCACCGCCAGTCCGGTGCCACTCGCCCTCGCCGGGGCCGCGGTCTCGGCGCTGCTCGCCGCCCTGACCTCCTTCGTCGTGCTGACCGACCAGGCCTCGCTCGACGCGTACCGACTCTGGGTCGTCGGGTCCCTCGCGGCACGGCAGCTCGACATCCTCGGGGCGGTGTGGCCGTTCCTGGCCGCCGGGCTCGTGCTCGCGGTGCTGAACGTCCGCGCCCTCGACGCCCTGGGGCTCGGGTCCGAGCTGGCGAAGGGGCTCGGCGAGAACGTGCTCGTCGCGCGGCTCGTCGGCCTGGGCGGGATCACGCTGCTCGCCGCCGGGGCGACCGCTGCTGCCGGCCCGATCGGCTTCGTCGGCCTGACGGTGCCGCACGTCGCCCGCGCGCTCGTCGGCACCGGACACCGCTGGACACTGCCGGTCTCCGGTCTGGTCGGCGCCGCCCTCGTGCTGCTCGCCGACGTCATCGGTCGTTTGATCGGCGGGTTCTCCGAGGTCGAGGTCGGCATCGTGCTCGCCGTCATCGGTGGCCCCGTGTTCGTCGCGGTGGCCCGTCGCCGATCGCTGGTGTCGCTGTGAGCGGGGCAGCGGTGCGCAGCACCGGCAGCACGCCCAGCAGCACGCCCGGCAGCGCGCCCAGCAGCACGCCCGAGACCACCACGCCGGGCACGCCCGCCCCGGCTGCACGAACCCCCGGCCGCACCGGCATCCGCATCGGCCCCGTCGGCCTCGCCTGGCGCCCCCGGGTGTTCTGGTACACGGTCGGGTCGCTCGCCACCGTCCTGGTGCTCATCGTCATCGGGACAGCGGTCGGATCGACGTGGATCGCCCCCGGGGTCGTCATCCGGTCCCTGCTCGGCCTGGAGTCCGGGCCGGACGCCTTCATCATCACCACCCTGCGCCTGCCCCGCGTTCTCACCGGCGCACTCGTCGGCCTGACGCTCGGGGTCGCCGGCGCGCTCACCCAGACCTTCACCCGCAACCCCCTCGGCACCCCGGACATCATCGGTGTCACCGCGGGCGCGAGCGTCGGTGCGGTCGCGGCGATCGTCCTCGGCGGCGGGACGTACTCGGTGTCGTCCCTGGTGCTCGGTGGCGGGATCCCGGTGGCGGCCACGATCGGCGCCCTGGTCGCGGCGGTCCTGGTGTACGGACTGGGCTGGCGCGGCGGCGTGCAGAGCTACCGGCTCGTACTGGTCGGCATCGGCGTGAGCGCGACGCTCGACGCGGTGACGAGCTACCTGCTCGTCCGCGCGAAGATCACCGTCGCCACCGCGGCGTCGCAGTGGCTCGTCGGCAGCCTGTCGAGCACCTCGTGGGAGAGCGTCTGGCCGCTGCTCGTGGTGGCGGTCGTCGCGGTGCCGATCGCGCTCGCGACGAGTGCCGCGCTCGGCATCGGGCAGCTCGGCGACGAGGTCGCGACGGGCGTCGGACTCGGCGTCCAGCGGCACCGGCTGCTCGTCATCGCGCTCGCGGTCGTACTGACCGCCGCCGCCGTGGCCGCCGCCGGACCGGTCGGCTTCGTCGCGTTCGTCGTCCCGCAGGTCGGGCTCCGGCTCGCCGGCACGAACCGGCCGCCACTGCTGCTCGCCGGTGCCCTCGGCGCCGTGCTCGTGCTCGCCGCCGACCTGCTGTCCCGTTCCGCGTTCCCGTGGCAGGTGCCGGTCGGCATCATCACCACCGTGATCGGGGCGCCGTACCTGATCTGGCTCCTCGTCCGTCACCGCAAGGAGATGTCCCGATGACAGCACCACACCAGCACCAGCACGACACCCCCGTCCTCGAAGCCACGGGCCTGTCCGTCGGCTACGACCGGCACCCCGTGCTGCGCGACCTGGACCTGCGCATCGAACGCGGCACCGTCACGACGTTCCTCGGCGCGAACGGCTGCGGCAAGTCGACCCTGCTCAAGGCGTTCGGCCGCGTGCTCAAGCCGCAGGCCGGCGAGGTCCTGCTCGACGGCACCCCGATCCGCAGGGAGCCGAACCGCCAGGTCGCCCGCAAGCTCGCGATCCTGCCGCAGTCCCCCGTCGCACCCGCTGGCACCAGCGTGCTCGACCTCGTGATGCGCGGCCGGAACCCGCACCAGTCGTGGGCGAAGCCGTGGACCGCCGAGGACGCCGCCGTCGCCGAAGAGGCCATCGCCGCCACCGGCCTGACCGAGGTCGCCCACCGCGACGTCACGAGCCTGTCCGGCGGGCAGCGCCAGCGCGCCTGGATCGCCATGGTCGTCGCGCAGCAGGCCCAGACGCTCCTGCTCGACGAGCCGACCACCTACCTCGACCTCGCGCACCAGCTCGAGGTCCTGCGGCTCGTCCGACGGCTGAACCGCGAGCAGGGGTCGACGATCGTCATGGTGCTGCACGATCTGTCGCTCGCGGCGCGGTACTCCGACCGGCTCGTGGTGCTGCACGACGGCGGGGTCGTGGCCGACGGCACCCCCCACGACGTCCTCACCCCGGCACTGCTCGAGCACGCGTTCGGCCTGCACGCCCGGGTGTTCCCCGACCCGGTGACCGGTGCACCGATGATCGTGCCCGAGGCGGACGAGCACGACCCCGTCCCGAGCGCCCCGACGGAGCACACGGCCCCGGGCGCCCGGACCGAGCACACGGTCCCGACGAAAACCGAAGACGTGCTGGCGAGTACCGCGAACTTAGGTTAGCCTCTCCTAACGTGAAGACCTCCCGACGTGGCCACCTGCGCGCCGCCCTCCTGACCTCCGTGACCGTCTCGGCACTCCTCCTGACCGGCTGCTCGAGCACCGGCAACTCGAACGACTCCGACTCCGACGGCGGCACCGCCGCGTCGAAGGCGTGGTCGTACGAGGACGCCACGGGCGCCACCGTGAAGGTCGACCACACGCCGAAGCGCGTCGTCGTGCTGAACGACATCGCCCTGTCGTTCATCGAGTACGGCCTGAAGCCCGTCGGCACCTTCGGGCAGCTGACGATGGCGAAGGACGCCCGCTTCGAGGGCCTGGACACCGACGGCATCACGCAGCTCGGCACCGCCTACGGCGACATCGACCTCGAGCAGCTCGCCGCGCTCAAGCCCGACCTCGTCGTCACGTCGGTCTACCCGACCGACGCCAAGGGCACGCTCGACACGAAGCAGCCCGGCTACGGCTTCAAGGACAAGCCGCAGGAGAAGCAGATCGAGGCCATCGCGCCGGTCGTCCAGGTGAAGTGGGGCGGCAAGGGCGAGGACGTCATCGAGAAGATCGCGGAACTGTCCGAGTCCCTCGGCGCGAAGGAGTCGACGGTCGACGCCGCCGAGAAGCGCTTCGACACCGCTGCCGACGAGCTCGAGAAGGTCTCGAAGGAGAAGGACCTGTCGGTCGTCTCGATGTACGCCGACGGTGACGGCGCGTACGTCACCCGCCCGACCGACGAGCCGTCGCTGCAGATGTACGCGTCGTACGGGGTCGACTTCGTCAACCCGAAGCCCGAGGGCTTCTACTGGGGCATCTACTCGTGGGAGAACGCCGGCCAGATCACCGGTGACGTGCTGCTGCTGTCGCAGCAGGGCTACCAGGTCGCCGATCTGGAGAAGCAGCCGACCTTCGCCGACAACGCTGCGCTCGAGGCGGGCCAGGTCCACAGCTGGACGTTCCCGGCCCTCGACTACGCGTCGCAGGCCGACTACATGACCAAGCTCGCGGGCTGGCTCGAGGACAGCAAGAAGCTGTCGTAGGACGCAACCGAGAACCGGCCTGGAGGCGCGGTGCCAGCTGGCACCGCGCCTCCAG
>NZ_MJGT01000043.1:0-252 GCF_001864975.1 Curtobacterium sp. MMLR14_002 | reverse complement strand
CGGAGAAGGTCGCACCATCCGGGGCCGTCAGCACGACGGTGCCATCGGTGTTCGTGCGCACCTCGCGGTTCTCGACCACGAAGGGCACCTGGGTGCTCTCCCCGCGCTCGAGCTCGATCGGACCCTGGTCGACACCGACGAGCGTGCCACCCTCGACGATCGTCGCGGTGACGGTCTTCTGGTCGACCTGCGCGTTGTTGAACCGCTGCGTCGCGACGAGGGAGTTGGCTCCGACGGAGAGTCCCTCGACGG
>NZ_MJGT01000042.1:0-337 GCF_001864975.1 Curtobacterium sp. MMLR14_002 | reverse complement strand
GCGTCGACACCAGGTTCGAGTACGTCAGCACCCGCTGCTGGGTGAACGTGTTGCCCTGCGCCAGGTCGCTGGCGCTGCCGGACGTCTCCGTGGAGACGAAGACCTGCGCCGATGCCGAGTAGACCGGCTTCTTCAGCAGGGAGAACCCTGCGGCTGCGGCCACTCCCACCAGGGCGAGTACGACGATCAGCACCCATCCCTTGCGGAGCACCGTGATGTAGTCGCGGAGTTCCACGCCTTTGCCTTCCCCGATCATGGCCGTCCCCGTGGTCCCGACACAGGCACGCCGGGGTACTCCCAGCGCACGGCATACAAATAGTGCCACAGGAACGAGTAC
>NZ_MJGT01000041.1:0-286 GCF_001864975.1 Curtobacterium sp. MMLR14_002 | reverse complement strand
CGATGGCCGCTCCCTGCACTACGTCCCTGTCGCGGAACGACGGGTTGTGCATCCAGAGGATGAGCGACGCGCGTCGGTTGAGCGGCAGGTTCTTGAGCTTGCCTTCCTCGTCGAACCAGATCGACGCTTCGGGGGAGTCCAAGTCGACGACTTCGACCCACCCTCCGATCGCTGCTTGGTAGTCGGACACCTTCTTGAGCTCGACCACGCGGAGCGGTTCGGCTTCTTCTACGGGAATCAGGACGCCTTGCGGCATGGGGCACCTTTTCGGATCATGGGCTTGAGC
>NZ_MJGT01000040.1:0-306 GCF_001864975.1 Curtobacterium sp. MMLR14_002 | reverse complement strand
CCCCCACCAGATCGGATGTGGTTCCAGACCATCGTCGGGCACCTGGTAGGTCTCCCACCGTCGCTGGTGCTCCGGGGTGAGTGTGATCAGGTCACAGTAGAACACAGCAACCCGCCGCTCGATAGGCGAGTCGTGGTCGTTGGAATCGTAGCCCGAGAGGTCGTAGGCGAAACCGATGTGGCTAAGCCCAACATGGTCTCTCTCGAAAACATCGTCGCCGTCGAAGGCCTCATCAGTGAGGCCCATGCTTGCTCCGGCGTCCCCGAAGTCGAATCGGAACCGCCCGTCGTTGCGGTACTGCTCAAG
>NZ_MJGT01000039.1:0-373 GCF_001864975.1 Curtobacterium sp. MMLR14_002 | reverse complement strand
CCTGCATCCCGAGGTGGACGAGCCCGTTCCGCAGACGCCGCTGGGCGAGAACCCACTGTGAGTCCGCTTCGTCCAGGAGTTCCGTGACTTTCGGAGGAACGCTATCCGGGGCGTCCGCGTGCAGAATCTTTAGCGCGGTCAAGGTCTGGAACAGCGCGACGAACCGGTGCTTCTTCGCCGCAGTGCGGCACCACGCACAACCGATTCGGTCCTCGCTGTGTGCCGCTGACATGAGCACGCTGTGCACCGTCATGAGTGCGGCCCCGAGCGCCGGCTGCAGCTGTCCCGCAAACAGGCGAGGAAGCGCCTTGCCGCTCTTCGTGTCCCACCATTCGAAGGCTGGCGGGACCGTCGGAGGATGCGCGGGGATCTC
>NZ_MJGT01000038.1:0-378 GCF_001864975.1 Curtobacterium sp. MMLR14_002 | reverse complement strand
CTAGAAGGGAAAGATCAATGGCCTACCGGTCGGTCCGCGTGTCGGACCTGTCAGGCAAGGAAGACTCCGACGAGAAGTTCGTCACGGTCGTCGTCCGCCGCCACCCGCAGCTGGACGAGCCCGTTCAGTTCGACGCCCTGCCCGAAGAGGTCTCCGGCCTCAAGGACGCGGGGAACCTCGTCGCTCTCGAGATCCGCAACGGGGACACCCAGCAGATCGTCGTCACCCTGGACGAGTTCAACAAGCTCTCCCCGAAGATCAACGACGTCCTCAAGAACGCCGACGGCCTCCGGGGACGACGCAAGGGTTTTCGTCCCAGCCAGCAGGACTGATCCGGTCCTGATCACCCACCCGCCCCCTGTCCGCTTGAGGTTACTG
>NZ_MJGT01000037.1:0-331 GCF_001864975.1 Curtobacterium sp. MMLR14_002 | reverse complement strand
ATGTACGCGACCACGCGGGACCGGAGCGGATCAGGACGCCTGACGCTTTCTCGGGTAGGCCGGCGACCGAGCCGCTGCGCGATCAAGCGCTGCACCTGGCGCTCGGTGATCTTGAGGCTCAGTTCCTCTTTGATGAACGCGGCCGACATCCCCTTCTCTTCGGAGAGGTAGACGATCTCGTCGATGTCGTAGTCGCGTGCCATTGATGAATCAATTTAAACACAGGAGGTCTTATGACCAAAACAATAGTAGTACTGATCGGCCTCGACGGCCGTCACGAGATTTTGAAAGAAGACGACGGGCAGGCGTTCGCGATCAGCAAGCTGTCTGG
>NZ_MJGT01000036.1:0-228 GCF_001864975.1 Curtobacterium sp. MMLR14_002 | reverse complement strand
CCCATGCCGAGATCGTGGCATTGGAGTATTGACATGTCAAACGCGACGTGTGTACGTTCGCCGTGTTCGACCAACAACGAAAGGATGACCGATCATGAACACCCACGATCTGCAGGCCATCGAGGCCGACACTCCTGAGGACGGCAGCCACATCTTGCTCTCCTCGATCAGCCTCTACATCTGCTGGTAGCTCGAGTACGCAGCGCAACGGGTCGGACTCCTGAGAAG
>NZ_MJGT01000035.1:1866-52497 GCF_001864975.1 Curtobacterium sp. MMLR14_002 | reverse complement strand
CGCGAACCAGAACCGTCACGACTTCAGTACTGCGGGCGGATCCAGTCCGTCGGTTGCACGAAGCGGGCGCGGGGCAGGACCTCGTCCGGCTCGGCGGTCCGCACGTTCGTGATGATCGTGTCCTCGCCGTACTCCGACAAGCGGCGGGAGAGGCCGTCGCGTTCGTCGATCACGAGTGTCCCGCGGGTCGCCGGGTCCCCGCGGTGCTCGAAGGTCACCAGGATCGAGTGCTCGCCGATGTGCTGGACCAGGATCGGGTGGAAGCTCTCGGAGCCTCGTCCCCATCGGAGCATCAGGTCGGGCACGGCCATCCGGACGACGGGTGCGTCCGTGGTGCTGCGGTCGAACGAGGCGTCGATCGAGCCGCCGGGGTAGACGTCGTCGTGCAGAACCCCTTCGCGGAAGCTGGAGTGTTCACCGTCGGACCGATCGAGGGTCCAGGTCTGCGCGGCCTCGTCGATGTCGACACGGAACTGCCAGAACTTCTGCCGCGACTCCTGGTGGATGCCCTCGAGGACGTACCGGGCGGGTCGGCGGAGGGCCGCGAGCTCCTCGGCGATCACGGGACCGTCGGACCGGGTGAGGAGTTCGTCGAAACGCACGGTGCCAGCATGGCGCACCACGTGCCGTGGACCGCACCCCCTGACGGGCGGGAGGCGCGGGGCGGGGTGGTGCCGGGCCTCCAGGCCGTGGGGTGGTCGCGTCAGGTTGCGTCAAGCAACGTGCGCGTAGACCGGGAGGATGCAGGTCGTCGGAGTCGAACAGTTCGGAGGGCCCGAGGCCCTCGCCGTCCACGAGGCGCCGGAGCCGCACGCCGGTGCGGGATCCGTGCGGATCCGGGTGCAGGCGTTCGCCGTGAACCCGACCGACACGGGGGTGCGTGCCGGGCAGCGGGACAGCTCGCAGGCCTCGCCGCCGTACGTGCCGGGGATGGACGCCGCCGGCGTCATCGACGAGGTCGGGCCCGACGTCACCGGATGGGAGGTCGGCGACGAGGTCATGGCGATGGCGTTGCCGCTCAGCGCCCACGGTGGCGCCTACGTGCAGGAGCTCGTCGCTCCGGTGGGGTCGTTCACGCGGATCCCTCGCGGGACGTCTCTTCCGCTCGCCTCCACGGTGCCCATGAACGGGCTGACGGCGTTGCAGATCCTGTCGCACGCCTCGCTCGCGCCGGGGCAGACGCTCGCCGTGACCGGGGCTGCCGGGCTGCTCGGGAACTACGTGGTGCAGCTGGCGAAGGCCGCCGGGCTGACGGTGATCGCGGATGCTGCTCCGGCGGACGAGGCTCTGGTCCGGTCGCTCGGGCCGGACCACGTGGTGCCACGGGGTGCTTCCTTCGCCTCCGCTGTCCGTGAGCTCGTGCCGGACGGGGTCGATGCGCTCGCCGATGCTGCTGTGCAGCGCGACGAGGTCGTCGACGCCGTTCGCGACGGGGGAGTCTTCTTCGACGTGCGGGGGTGGCAGGGCAACGGGGCTCGGGGGATCGAGTTCGTGCAGATCATGGTGTTCTCGGAGTACCGGTCATTCGACAAGCTCGAGCAGCTGCGGCATGCCGTCGAGAGCGGGACGTTGACGCCGCGGGTCGCCGAGGTGCTGCCGGCTGCGCGGGCTGTGGAAGCGCATGAGCGATTGGAGGCCGGGGGGACGCGGGGGCGGTTCGTGCTCACTTGGTGAGTTGACGCTGGTGTGATGGACGGGAGGCGCGGTGCGGGTTGGTGCCGTGCCTTCCGTTGGCCTTGGGTGTTCAACGCGCGATGATGGCCATGTGACCCTGCACGAAGCCATGATCGAGGTACTCCGTGAGAACGGCGCGCCGATGACGAGCCGTGAGATCGCGGACTCCATCAATGCTCGAGAGCTGTACCGACGGAAGGACGGCCACGCGCTGCTCGCCGGGCAAGTGAGTGCACGAGCGCGGAACTACCACCAGCTCTTCCATCGAACCGCGAGCCACATCGCTGTTCGGTGAAGCGCGCGCGGCGCGGGCCCTCCTGTCACTGCAACCGCCTCGGCGCAGCGGCGCCGGAAGGGCCCTCTGTCCGACTTCAGCGAGCGTCGCCGGCGTCTCCGTCATCGGGTCGTCGACGCAGCTTGTTCGCCCAGACGCCGAGACGAGCGGACACGGCCTCTGCAGTGGTGCTCGCCTGCTCCAGCGCGCTGCCTCCGAGCTTGCGCGCCACCTCGACCCCGTCGGTGCCACCTTCGACGATCCGGTCCCGTGCATCTTCGGCCGCATCTCCGAAGGCAGCGCGCCACCGCTTCGACTCGAGCTCTGTACGTGAACCCTCGATACCCATCCCGCCGTGGAACGCCATCACCTGGCCGGCGACAGCGTTCGTCGAACGAACGACTGTGCGGGAGTCGAGAGGGTGCATCACCACCGAAACGTCTCCCACACGTGCTGCCGCGTCGATCCGACCCAGGAGCGTCTCCGTGCGCTGCGTGATGGAGGCGCGGCGTGACAGGCGGGTGTCGCGGAGTGACTCCCGGTGGTGATCGAGGTCCCCCGGAGCGGTCAGCTGCACGTGATCGAGCTCGAGGATCGCGACGCCTTCCTGAAGCTTGAAGGACTGCGCCAGGACTGCCAGCCACTCGTGCACGGTTCGCTCGGCGCTCTCCGTCACGTCGGCAAGTTCTCCGACCTTGGAAGTGCGTTCGAGCTTCTCAGCCAGGGCGTCGAGTTGCAGGAGCGCGTACGACTGCGCGCGAGCGATGGTGAACTCCGTCCCGTTCACCTTCGACCACGTCACCGCGTTCACGTGACCGACACGGTCGCGGACGCGCAAGGCATCGTTGATGATCAGCTCTACTCCGATGAGGTCGGCGACGGCGGCGTCCTTTTGCGCCCGGAGCACGTCGTCGAGCTTCGCGTCGATCTTCGCGAGATAGTCGGTGATCTCGTCCATCGCCTGCTGCATGGCGAGCTGCGCCATGATGCCGGCGACCCCGGTGAGCATCGCGGGACTGGTGAGCATGGAGCTCACCTTGGTGAACTCGAGGATGTTCTTGATCTTCCCGTTCTCGGTGACGATGGCGCGGCTCACGCCTGCACTCGACCCCTTCATGGCGGAGAACTTGTCGAGCGCTTTCGCGGACTCCTTCGTCAGCTTGACCCATCGGCCAGACCCCGCCGCCACCTGTGCGGCAGCGTTGGCTGCGCCGGACGCACCGCTGAGCGTCTGACTCAGGCGGGGCAGATCGAACTGGCGCGAGGGCAGGTCGTTCGCGGAGAGGAAGCGCTCGATGGCCGTGTTTGAGCCGAAGAACGTCACGCCGTCTTCGTCGCGCACCACGTCGATCTCGTCGGTCATGTGTGCTCCGTGTTCGTCGCGGGTCGGGTGAGCTGATCATAAGGGGTGATGAATGCTCTCGAAACGCCGTCGTGTCGAGTGCGACCGGCAGAATGGCGTGCGAGCGGCACCGCAGCCGTGACGATGAGGGGAACAGCAGTGTCTCGAGCAGAGAACCGACTCCGACGACTTCAGGAAGCACTCCGCTACCTCGACAGCAACGGTGGAGAAGCCCGACGCCTGGATGTGTGGAACGCCGTCCTCGAGCGCATCCCCCTCGAAGACGAAGAGCTGGCGCCGAACACGAAGGGCAAGCCGGTCGGTGACTCCGACTTCTTCTGGGGATCGTCAACGATGGTGAACGCGGGCTTCATGGAGAAGCCACGCCGCGGTGAATGGCGCGTGACCGACCTCGGTCGGCAGCACAGTGCGTCCGACGTTCCGATCGAGGAATTCGGCGCGGTCCTCAACACGCGCCAGCGTGACTTCGACCGGCAGCGCAAGGAGGACCTTCAGCTCCGGCTCGCCACGGAGATCGTCCCGCCTGACTGGCGAGCCGAGACAATCCGTTCGACGAGCGCCATCTTCGTCGACCGAGGGCTCCGCCAGCTCGACTCGGTCTTCGCTCCTGGCCGTGGCGTCTGGCGCAGCAACGTCGTCGCGGAACTCCGCGAGCGGTTCATCGGACGGCCGGAGGTCGACGGCGCTGTCTTCCTCGAGAAGCTCACGACCCAGTTCGACGGCGCGAGCGACGACGCGAAGCTCCTCATGGCGGAACTCCTGTGCTGGCAGGTCCTGCCACTCGAACAACCCGGGGAGCGGAAGAAGCGGGAGCGCGTGACGTTCCTGCTCGACCGGATGGAGCACCCCGTCACCATCCCGGCCGAGATCGACGAGGCATTCCGCTCGTGGTCCTTCAATCCCGGGCAGGGCATTTCCGGGCACATGTTCGCAGCGACGTCCATCCTCATCGAGTGCGTCGACGCGTGGCTCCGGCTCGGTGAGGAAGAGCGCGACCACGCGCTCGACGACCCCACGGCGTGGCGAGATGTCGTCTCGGCGCTGCCAGGAACACCCCTGCCCATCCAGCGCAATGAGCTGCTCCTGCTCGTGCACCCCGGGTTCTTCGGGGAGGTCGTCTCCAGTGACGACCGCGAGGCGATCCGCAGCGCATTCGCCGGCGAGGTCGAGGGACAGATGGAGGATGACCCGGACGAGGCTTTCCAGCGGATCACGATCGCGCTCCAACAGAAGGCGAAGGGGCCGGCGCTGTTCTACAAGGAACCGCTGGCGCCGCGATGGCGGCACAAGATCTCGACGCCGCCGAAGCCGGTGCCTTTCACGGTCCCGGGTCCCGGTCCCGTCATCCCCGACCCGAAGCTCAATGTCCGCGTGCCGTTCACCCGCGTGAACGATGAGCTCGCGGCCGAGCTTCACATGCCCGAACCTTGGCTGCAGGACACCCTCGATCTCATCGAGCGCCGCAAGCAGGTCATCCTCTACGGCCCTCCGGGAACCGGTAAGACGTTCCTCGCCCAAACGTTGTCGAAGCACGTGACCGACGGCACCGACGGCGAGACGACCATCGTGCAGTTCCACCCGACGTACTCGTACGAGGACTTCTTCGAGGGCTTCCGCCCCGTCGCGAACGACGACAGCGGCAACCTCGCCTTCAGCCTCCGGAAGGGGCCGCTCCGACGCCTCGCCGACAGCGCCGCCGCCAACCCCGAGGCGAACTACTTCCTCGTCATCGACGAGATCAACCGCGGCAACATCGCGAAGGTGTTCGGCGAGCTGTACTTCCTGCTCGAGTACCGCGACAGCGAGATCTCCCTGCTCTACAGCGACGAGCCCTTCACCCTCTCGAGCAACATCTTCGTCATCGGCACGATGAACACGGCCGATCGCTCGATCGCGATGCTGGACGCCGCAATGCGTCGCCGATTCGCATTCGTCGAACTGCACCCGGAACGCGCGCCCGTGCAGAACGTGTTGTCGCGCTGGGCTGCGACCAAGGGCCTCCAGGACGACCGTGCCGCGCTGCTGACGCGACTCAACGCGCAGATCCAGGACCACGATGCCAAGGTGGGGCCATCGTTCCTGATGCGCGATCTCGCCGGGACCGGTCTGCAGGACGTGTGGCGGTACGAGATCCTGCCGCTCCTGGCGGAGCACCACTACGGCGAAGGCGTCGACCTGGAGGCGCGGTATGGCCTGGTAACGCTGCGTCGTCAGGCGACGCGCGACGCTGCGGACGGGGCCGAAGGTGCTTCCGTCGACGATTGAGCTGCGGGAAGCAGACCAGCCGGTGGTGCACCAGCTGCCGCGCGCGGTGGCGGTCGGTCTTGCGTCAGCGAACATCGCGACGGTCGCGCCGACGCTCGGCGCCGACGAGTACCGCGTGAGTGGTGTGCGGAAGGTCGGCGTCGTGCGGATCGCCGGGCACACGGTGTGGCTCAAGCCGAAGACGCCGGTGCGGCGGCTGTTCGCGATGCTCGGGTACGCCCGCGCCGGGAGTGCGATCTGGACGGAGGACGACTTCGGGTTCGAGGAGGACGATGACCTCGTGCCGGCGTTGGCGCAAGCGTTCGTGCGGCAGGCCTCGCGGGCGTTGGCCGGAGGGCCGCTTCGCGGGTACGTCACGCGCGAGGATGCGCTGCCGCTCGTGCGTGGTCGGTGGCGGATCGGAGACCAGCTGACACGGCGGGGTGGGCAGCCGCTGCCGGTCGAGGTGTCGTTCGACGACTACGTCGAGGACATCGCCGAGAATCAGGTACTGCTGGCCGCAGCGACGCGGTTGTTGCGACTGCCAGGTGTGCCGGCCGATGTGCTCGGGGCGCTGCGGCGGATCGTGCGGGTGCTCGACGAAGTGTCGGTGTTCCCCGTCGGGGCGCCGGTGCCCGAGGTCCGACAGGATCGACGGAACGCGCGGTACTCATCCGCGTTGGCTCTGTCGTCCCTCGTGTTGTCAGGGTCGTCGGTCGAGCAACGCGCCGGGTCAGTCGTCGCGTCGGGATTCCTCGTCGACATGTGGTCGGTGTTCGAGGACTTTGTCTCGGCTGCACTACGAGAGGCGTTCAGGCCGTACGGGGGAGTGCTGGTGTCGCAGTACCAGTCGACGCTCGACGTCGAGGGCACGGTGAAGATCGCGCCTGACCTCCTGTGGCTCGTCGACGGAGAGGTACGGGCGTGCATCGATGTGAAGTACAAGGTGGAGAAGCACGGGCAGTACCCGAACGCCGACTTGTACCAGATGGCGGCGTACTGCCGGAGGTTCGGGTTGGGGGAGGGGTGGGTCGTGTACGCGGCTGGAGGAGCCGAGTCGCCTTCGGTCCGAGTGGTCCAGGGGCCCTCCGTGCGACGGCTGGCAATTGACCTCGACACGTCAACATTTGAACTCTCTACGTCCAGGGCAGTCGCCGCTCTTGCCGCCGTCACAGCCGCGCTTGCTGCGGCGTGCATGACTCGCTCCTCCAAACCTCATCTCCTCACCTGACGGAGATCCCTTGGGTTCAAAACCCACAGGTAACGCCAGCGTGAACCCCCGCGGTTTCCTCAAAAACACACTGGTTGCGGGGATTTCTCCGGGCTTGGGCTCGCCGATCCGACTACTAAGTGACTAGAGAAGGTGGAGCTCGGAATGTCAACTGCCTTCTCGGGTCAAACTTCGGTTTCAGTTGATGCAGGCCATTCAACGCAAGACCGAGGCAGGACTCGAAGATTCGTCGAGTCCCGCCTCGATAGTGAAGGAGAGGTGAGACTGACCCGTTCGTCAGGCACGCATGGTCTTAATGCTGCTGCGAATATATTCACGCTCCTCCTCGGATAGCTCGTATAGGTCGAAGAGCTGCTCGTCGATCTGCTCTGACGAAACGGACCAGTCGATGGCAGATTCCGCCGACAGGTCGACCTGCGGCACGAAGCGATAGGTGCTCTTGGTTCCGTGCTGGCTCACTTTGGCCTTACCGTGCAAGAACCGGGCGAACTTCGTCTTCACGTATGCAACGAGGTTGTGGGCGGACTCTTCCGTGAGGTCCAGGTCGGCGCCCATGACGATGAACGTCTCCGAGCACACAGATCCCGGTGCTGCGACGAAAGCGTTCTGGTTGTCGTCGTTGAGCTCGGTGCCGATGTTATTGGCGTACGGGGTCATGGCCTTCCATCGACCAATCCAGTCGAGACGGGTTCGAATGAGGGCATCACTCAAATATCCGACCTTCCGCGACTTCCCATAACAGAGGACCGGCTCTGTAAGCCCTGCGGGTGTGTCGTGGAACTCCGGCGAATTGACAATACTGCCCTCCAAACCGAACGGACGACGTGCTGAGACTTGGTCCTCGAAAGAGGCGAAGCTCTCGTGGTTCGTTACCTTCTGCACAATTTCCACGCCCTTCGAGTCGCGAAGGAAGATACCCAGCCCAAAGGTGTTCAGCGGCCGGGTTGCCTCGAACTCTACGTCCTGTCCATCGCGGGTCAGGACGAGCGTGCCTCCAGCCTCCGCAGCGTCGTAGCTTGAATCACGTAGGAAGTAGCAGACCCCGCCCCGGTTGTTGGTCTCCGGAAACACGGTCTCAGGCGTCGGGAAATCGTGCAACTCACGGATGCATGTGTCGGCGAGCATGTGGTTCCTGAAGTCGCCCAGCTGTTTCCCGCCGGCGTACCACCGGCTCGGTATGACGAAGCTCATGTACTTCGGCTCGAGCGCGGCCGCCGCCGCGATGAACTCGGGATATATCGGCCGTGCGCTCTGCTGCGCACCACCGTCGCTTACCTGGTACGGCGGGTTGCCCACGACTGCCCCAAACTTCACTGAGCTACTCCCTTCGTCGAATATTCTTTCAATACTGCGTAAACCGCGCTCTTTGAGCAGGTCGTACGCGGTAGGCCCGTTGGCGATGTTGTCTGTGTCGAGCCCCAGGATCTCGTAGAACCGTCGGGTAAACTCATAAGCGATGCTCGACGTCGGCAGCGAATAGACTGCCGCGCTCGCCACTGCCTTGTTTACTCCGAGCTCGTCGACGAGCCTCTGGTAGATCGCGACCGCGAATTCGCCAAACTTGCTTGCGAGGTCGAGTACCTTCTCGCCTCGTTCCACCAGTGCACGTAGCTCGGCCCCCGGGATGCGCCCGACGATCTCGCGGCACAGCCAGAGCGGGGTGCGCACTTCCGACTCGGACACCCGCGTGAATTTCGCGAGCGCTCCGGTCGCGCGCTCGACCGGAGTGAGTGATTCCTCCCGAGTCAGCCGAGAGATGTTGAGGATCTTGTAGTCCAGGCTTTTTAGCTTGATCCGGTCGAACGCTCCGAGGAGCGCACGCAGAATCACAGGCTCAAGCCCGAGGTTGCGCGCGATGCGGGCATTCTCGCTCATGTCAATCACATCGACAACGTCTCGGAGAGAGGTAACCGAATCGGACGTCAGCATCGCGAAGAACAGGATCCGTTGGTAGTACGTCTGGAGCTTGGCCTCCCAGTCCGCGTCGTCCCGCTCGGTGTGCGGATCGGCAAGGGACGAGCCCGGATCGTCGCCGCCCGGCCCGGCGGGCTCGCCATCGTCGCCTCCTGTGTCCAAGTCGTGTTCCTCGCCTTCGACGGCGGCGAGCGTCAGCCCCTCTTTGCTGCCAAGCGAGGCCTGCTGCGCGATGACGCGTCGGATCTCCTCGATCGCGAGCACGTTGAGGTCAACCGGCACGTCGCGCACCTCGTCCGCGACGCTGCGGTTCATGTTGTACTCACTGATCGCGTGCAGCACGTCGGTCGGCGTGACCTCGCTGAGGCGATCGGCGTTCATGGTGATGACCGGCGAGATCCGTAGGTCCTCGCGGAGGCGGGTCCCGAGATCGGAATCGACGGGAGCATCCGTCCCATTTTCGCTCGACAACAGCGAGCGCAGCTCCTGCAGGCGGAACAGTCGCACGGGGTCGAAGTCGACCAGAAGCGTCTGCGGCTTGAGGTTCTCCTTAATGATCTCCGCGCTCTTCTCGCTGCCGAGCGTCCGGACATGCTGGCTCTGTAGGCGGAAAGTCGCCTGATCGTACTCCTGAGGCGATGCTGTGTCCTTCAGGTACAGCATCGTGTCCCACTGCTGCACAGTAGTCCCCGTGAGCATTCGGTTGACGGTGAGGGTCAGCGTCTTACGCCCTTCCGCCTCGGCATCAGAAATTGCCGCTTTCACGCGATCTGGCGTCGGGAACCTGCGAATGTCGTCGACTCCTGAGATGTTGATGATCTCGTAGTCCTTGAGGTTCTTGAATTTCTCGGCGTTCCGCTCTATCAGGGTTTGCATCGCATCGCATGACGCTTTGTAGGGCAGGACCATCACCATGTGGCGGCAAAGCTGCCCTTGCCGAATTCGGTCGTTGTCGAGGATCCCGAGCACGTTCTGGTCCTGCTGCGATCCGTCGATCACGCGCAAAAGGTCAAGGATCTCGGCTTCGTGCTCAAACTCCTTGTGGAGCCCGTCCCGACGGTCGCGAGTGAGTTGCCTCGGTTTCAACAGTGCTGTGAATGCGTAGCTGTAACCGCTCTTCTTCAGCATCGAGAGTTTGTGGAGCGCCGATTCGTTCGGATGAAACGCAAACCTGACCATCTGTGGGAATCCGAAATACGGATTTTCCCATTCGTTCGCGTCAGGGTGGTCGACATTCCATTGCTCCTGTTCCCGGACGATGTCGGCGAACTGGACGAAGGCGATTATGTCCTCGGTGCCGAACTCACCACCCATCAGGATTCGGTATGGCGATCCCGACAGGTGAAGCCTGATCCGGGCCTGAAGGACTTTGAGCTGTTTCTCGGCATCCGCGAAATCTTCCTGCTCGGCCGACAGGGCGGCTTCTTCGCTATCGACGGGCTGCCTCGCGTCCCGCAGCACCTGCCCGTAGCTTCCGGCTCGAGCACCGAAGTGGGTCTCGTCGATGATCAGCAGGTCAATCGTCTTGTTGAAGACATCGGCGTGCTTCTCTTTGAGGTCGGGCCCCTGGAGGTCCTGGAGCGTCAGGAAAATGACCACGCAATCGCTGTTAGCGCGCGCTTCCGTCACCGCCTCCGGGTCCAGCATCAAAGCTTCAGCGTCGAGGAACACATACCCCGCGAAATTGCCGGCAGACTCGGCCGTCTGCTTCCACTCGCCTTTGACGTCTGCCTTCGCTGAGACGACCAGCACTGTCCGCGCCGCCAGCCTCTTGGCGCACATGAGCGAGGTGAACGTCTTGCCGAAACGCATGACGGCATACATCAAGAGGTTGCTGCGCCCAGCGGTCACCGCCGCTTCGAAAGCATCCACGGCCTCCCGCTGGTTCGGCCTAAGCTCCCATTCCTCACCACGGGCGTAGTGGCGGACAGCAGGAAGCCGGTCCGCTGCGTCGAAGTAGGCGTAGCGCCCAAGGTTCTCGGCATGGTCGTTTCGAATGTCCTCGATTGCCGCTTCGACATCGGCTGCGGTCGCGCCGCCGAAGAACTCACGGCTGTAATACTCCCCAATCGAAATCTCTTCGGGCAGCAGGCGCATCCGCCCAAGGTCATCCTCGAGGTAGCGGTGCACCGAGTGGTCTCGGAAGTAGACATCCTCGGAAACTGAAGCCGAACCCTCGAAGTGCTGCTCGAGATTCGGATAGTGGTGCCGCCATTCGTTCAAGCGAGTGGCGATGGGGCGGTAGGTGTCACCAACCTTGAGGTAATTCGGGACGGTGTTCGTGCTGAACGCGTAGATGCGCGGTCGCACGCGGCCAACGATCAGCCGCTCGATGAGTTCCTCGTTCGCCGTCATTTCGTCCCTGGTCCGTCTCTCAGCAGCTTCAGATAGTCGTGCGTGCGCTTCGCGCGCCAGTCCCGGAGCACGCACCGGGTTCGTTCCCTCGCTCCGAGATCGCCGAAGATGTCGAGCTCATCCGGCGCGCCCTGCAAGCCGTATTGAAAAGGCGGCGCGTTGGTCAAGCCGTCCATCTGCCAGAGGTTCCACGAGATCACGGTCGCGATGGCCTCGAGCTCGGAAGTAGACGGCTCCGTGCCCAGCGCGTCGATCGCGTAGTCCGCATACGTAGCCAGAATGTTCTCGCGGGCGAGAAGCAGGCTGTCGCCGTGGTACTCGTACCCGTAGACGCTCTCGACGGACCGGCGCGCCCAAATGCGCCACTCGTCGTCGTCAGAGGCATTCTCTTTTACGGCGCGTAGCTTCCTATCGAGGACCCCAATGCGGCGTTCTAATGCGATCATTTCGCCAGTAGTCGTGTCATAGCGGCTGGCGAGGTACGGGCCCTCGCCGCACGCGATTTCGAGTCGACGCTCGTCCACATAGCGTTTCCAGGTCTTTGCGCCACTCGACGTGAAAGGGAGCTTAGCCTCAGTTAGGACCCAGGTCGCCTCCGTAGATCTATTGAAGGCCCCTGGATGACCAAACCACGCATCGTCGACGCGATTGTTCTGCTCGTTGCACAGCCACGACGGCGTGAAGACCTCAGCCTTGTCCTTGGTGCGTTCCCATCGGACGTCGGCGGCCTTGGCAACTCTCGGCTGGATCAACCGCTCGTTTTTACCGGTGATCGACGCAATCGTGATTTCTCGCTCGGGCGCGTACTCGTCCCCTAGATAGGCGTAGTGATCGGTCGCCCAGACGATATGGCCCGATGTCGCCCTATCCACGAGTAGAGTTTCAAGAAGTCCGAGGGAGTTGCGCGCGAGTACCTCCTCGCTGATATCAATCCCACGCAATGCTGTTCCTCAATTCTGCAGGCGCAGAAATTATTCGTCCGCGATGCGCACTCGTTATTTTCCCACCGCAGGATCCGAATTCCGACAGCCCTACCATCCTATTGGCAGGCTCCGGGTTGTCCGCAAGGTCGGTGCCCTGCGAGTCTCCCATCTAAAGCGCCCGGTGACCTGCGCGCCACGCAGAGCGAGAGCCCGAAGTACGGGCACCCGAGCAGCTCGTCCCGGCCAATCCCGCGCACAAGCGACCGGCAGCTTCGCCGAGGCTGGGCCAGGTGGTAGCCATCCGATCCGCCACCGCTCAAGCTTGGGTGTTGCATGAATAGGTGCCATCTGGTCTGGCATGTCCCGCGGGGCGGGCCTGGATGGATGTAGCCGTGCAGGAGTTTCGCAACGTCGCTGTGCCTGCTGCTCGGAACCGTGGGCCGGGAGTGGCGATCGAGCAGGTCGCGTCAGACTTCGGTGTCCAGCCGATGACGTTGACGGAGTGGTTGCGTCGCGCGGCTGTGGATGACAGGGGCCGAGCCGAAACACCGCGCGCCGTGTCCGACGAGGTCCGTGAGCTTCGGCGTCGGAACCGGCTCCTCGAGCAGGAAGCCGAGGTGCTCCGGCGGGCGGGGCATACCTGTCGCAGGCGAAGCTGCCGGGAAAAGGCTCTACCCGCTCGGCAGCGTGCTCGCTGCGGACGGGATCCCCATCGGGCGGACCTACCATCGGCGACGTCGCCAAGCCCGCCTCGGCCGATTGACGCCCGTCGAGCTGGAAACATGAAGACCAACGTCGCACTCGCGGCATGACTACAACTGTCACCACACTCTGCAGCAGTCCCAGGTGCTGCGGAGTCTCCAGCGCTGTTGACTCAGGCCTCCTGCGCCTTACTCACCCGCAACGGCGTCCGTTCTCCCAACATCGGCACCCGTGGTCAAGCGACGATCGTGAGTGCGAGCTTCATCCGAGACATCTGCCAGGCGTCGTCGCAGGTCATTTCCGCGAAACGGCACTCGACACGGCCCGCAACCCTAGCGGCGTCTTCGGACCGGCGAGATCACCAGCCCAGGTACCGGATCCCGCCTCGAGGTCAGCCCGCACCGAGTCTGACACCCCGAAGAGGAGCGTCGCCACGAACCCCACGACGTACGCCACCACGAGCCCCGACCCGTACCCGAGCAGCGCCCACCCGTACCCGGACGAGCCGTTCAGCAGCGGGATGAGCGACAGGTCCGAGGCCCCGATGGCGATCGCCCCGACGGAGTGCCCGAGCTGGTCGAACAGCCCGACGACACCGCCGCCGAAGGCTCCACCGATGCACGCGGTGATGAACGGCCGCCCGAGGGGGAGCGTCACACCGTAGATGAGGGGCTCGCCGACACCGAGGAAGCCGGCCGGAAGCGCACCCCGGATGGTCCGCACCAGCGACGCGTTCGACCGGAACCGCACCCACAGCGCGATGCACGCACCGATCTGCCCGGCACCGCCCATCGCCAGCACGGGCAGCAGCACGGTCCACCCGGTCTGGTCGATCAGGGTGGTGTGGATCGGGATGAGCCCCTGGTGCATGCCGGTCATGACGAGCGGCAGGAAGAGGCCTCCGAGCACGAAGCCGGCGAAGGCTCCACCGTTCGCGAGGAGCCAGGTCGCGGCGGTCCCGATCACGACGGAGACGACTCCGGCGACGGACATCAGGATCCCGAGTGTGATCGACCCCGCGACGAGGACGGTCACGGTCGGCACGACGATGAGCGCGATCACGTCGGGAGTCACGCGCCGCATGAAGCGCTCGACGTAGGCGGCGAGAATGCCACCCGCCAGAGCACCAAGCACACCGCCCTGCCCGGGAGCCAGCGTCTCGCCGAACACGGTCACGTTCGCGACACCGGCCGCGACGATGATGCCGCCGACTGCACCGCCGAGGATGGGCGTGCCGCCGAACTCCTTCGCGGCGTTCATCCCGACGAAAACGGCGAGCAGCGACAGGAAGCCGGACGAGAGCACGCCGAGGAACGGCGTCACTCCGGGCACCCACCCGAGGTTCGTCAGGATGCCGTTGATCCCGGCGATCAGCCCGCAGGCGATCAGCGCGGGGATGAGCGGGATGAAGATCGCCGAGATCTTCCGGATCGCGCGCATGGTGCGGCCGTCGGAGCGGGAGCGCGCCGAGGCCTTGATCGACGCGCCGCGAGCGGCGAGCTCCTCGGGCGACGCACCAGACCCACCAGCCGCAACCGACGGGGCGGCCGCGCGCAGGGCCTCCAGGTCGTCGGCCACGCGGTCGACGAGACCCGGGCCGAGCACGATCTGCAGGTTCGAGCCGGCCGCGATGGCGGCCATGACGCCGTCGGTCGCCTGGAGGGCCGGCAGGTCGACCGACGCGGGAGACGAAACCTCGACCCGGAGCCGGGTCATGCAGTTCTCGACATCGGCGATGTTCGCGGAGCCACCGACGGAGTCGAGGATCTGCTGGGCGAGTTGCTGTGCATCGGGCATTGCTGTGCTCCTCGGGGGAAGGAATCGAGCGAAACGAAACGGAAAGGTGAACGGGGTCTACAGCACGGCGCGCAACGAGCCGGCAGCAGCATCGAGGCGCTCACGGGCCGAAGCGGCCGAGGCTCCGGTGAGGATCACGGCGATGGCGGTCTTCACCTCGCCGTCCGAGGCGTCGAGCGCCGCCTGGACCTCGGCGGGGGAAGCGCCGGTGACGTCCTGCACGAGCGAGAACGCCCGCGCGACGAGCTTCGCGTTCGTGGCCCGCACGTCGACCATGCGGTTGCCGTAGGTCTTGTGACTGCGCACCATCGCGAGCGTGGTGAGCATGTTGAGCACGAGCTTCTGCGCGGTGCCCGCCTTCAGGCGGGTCGACCCGGCGATGAACTCGGGGCCGACGACGACGTCGATGGCGATGTCCGCCTCCCGCCCCGCGGCCGAGTCGGGGTTGCACGCGACGGAGACCGACAGGGCGGACCGGCGCCGGGCCTCCAGGATGGCTGCGATGACGTAGGGCGTCCTGCCCGACGCGCTGATCCCGACGACCACGTCATCGGCCGTCAGGCCGAGCGCGTCGAGGTCGCGGACAGCCGCTGCTTCGTCGTCCTCCGCGCCCTCGACGGCGGTGGTCAGGGCGACCTCGCCGCCGGCGATGAGCCCCACCACCTGCGAGGGGTCGGTACCGAAGGTGGGCGGGCACTCGCTGGCGTCGAGGACGCCGAGCCGGCCCGGCGTGCCGGCGCCGACGTAGACGAGCCGGCCGCCGCGCGCGAACGCTGCGGCGATCGAGTCTGCCGCCAGGGCGATGGCCGGGAGGCACGGCTCCAGTGCCGCAGGCACGCTGCGGTCTCCGGCGTTCATGCGCTGGGCAGCTTCCAGCGTGGAGATCGTGTCGATGTCGTCCAGCGAGTGGTCGGTCGCCTCGGTGGTGAGGGCCGCGAGTTCGTCGCGGAGGGCGTCGTGGGTCTCGTGCCTTGTGGTCATGGTGATGCTCAGTTCCGGTGGTGGGTGCGGACGGCGTCGCGGCTGCGGGCGAGGAGCGGCTGGGAGCGCTCGTCGGTGCGTTGCGCGACGACGATGAACAGGGTGTCGACGATGGCGAGCTGGCTCATCCGGCTGCCCATGGCTGCGGGGCGCAGGGCGCTCTCGGCACCGGCGACACCGAGCAGGACGTGGTCGGCGGTGGTGGCGAGCGGGGCGGAGGCGTGGCCGGTGATCGCGACGATCGTGGCGTGCTGGGCTCGGGCGGCGTGGGCGACCTCGAGGGTCTCGACGGTGGACCCCGAGTGGCTGACCAGCACCAGGACGTCGTGCTCGCCGATGACGCTCGCCAGGGTCAGGGCATTGTGCGGGTCGTCGGCGATCGAGCTCACGATGCCGATGCGTTCGAGCTTGAGGTGCAGGTCTCGGGCGACGATGCCGCTCGCGCCGACGCCGTACAGGACGACGCGGCGGGCGTTGGCTAGTTTTCGTGCTGATTCGTCGAGCGCGTGCGCGTCGAGTGCGGCGCGGGTGTCGGCCATCACCGCGCGGACGTCCTCCGTGACCTTCGCGATGACGGTGGCGACGTCGTCGTCGACCGCGACACCGGCGTGGATCTCGGTGGACTCACGTTCGTGGATCCCGCGTTCGACGGCCCGGGTCATGCTGCGCTGCAGGGCGGCGAAGTTGGCGAAGCCCAGGTGTTGGGCGAAGCGGGAGACCGTGGCGGGGGAGACCCCGGCTCGGCCGGCGAGGTCGGTGGCGTTCGTGGTGGCCGCGGCTGCTGGGTTGTCGAGGACGGCGTCGGCGATGGCACGCATGCTCGACGGCATGCTCGCCGACTGGGTACGGACGAGGGCGAAGGCATCGGCGCGCTCGGATCGCTCGGATCGCTCGGGCCGCTCGGTGATCGTCATCCCGCCATGAAAGCGTCTTTCGCAGGTGAGCGCCAGTGCTGAAAGTAAATTGCGTGTTACGTCGTTGTGCCGGCCTGTGTGCCAGCGGACTGACGATGGCGGCGATCACCAGGGGGAGGACGAACGCCCACGACGCAGGGTCGGTGTTCGTCGACACGGCTCCGGCCCATCCGGCTGGTTGGTCCGGGGTCCCGCGACCGAACAGCGCTGCGACGAACAGGTAGAGCACGCCCGGCACGGACTGGTACCGGTCGCCGAGTACCGCTCGGCTGACCAGTGCGAGTGCGCAGAACGCGATCGTGTTCCGGGCGGTTGTGACCGCGGCCTCGGGTTCGGCGCCGACCGCGAGGCCGATGCTCGCGGTGGCTGTCACCAGCGCGACCACCGCGATGACGGTGGCCAGCTCGAGCAGGTCCGTCCGCCGAGTGGGCGCGGGGAACGGTGCGCGGGTGACCGAAGCGCTCGTCGCGATGGCGATCACCAGCGGGAGCACGGCCGCGACGGGGATCAGCGCGAACGGTGCGCCGCCGCCGAACGAGGGGAAGAGCATGCCGATCGGGCCGAGCGCGATCGAGAGCACCGTCAGGGCGGTCGTGAGTCCGAGCAACGGCAGGGTGCGGTGGACGCGCAGCCACCAGATCACGAGGACGGCACCGCGATGTGGCCGACCGAGCAATCCGTCAGCCGGTCGACCGTCGCGGTGACCCACGCGGCCTGAGCGGGGACCGGAGCACGACGGAGGGCTCGCAGAACGTCGGGGTCGTCCAGCTCGAGGGCGGGTTCCACGTGGTCGGCGTTCACGATGCCCTCGGCGGCGACGTCGATGAGCCATCGGTTGGCGACGGCGGCATCGTTGAGGCGTTCGGCATCGTCCTCCTCGGTGCCGCAGTACGTTACCTCGGCGTCGCCGAGCAAGGAGGTGGTGATGCTGTGGAGCACGTCGGCGTCGGTCATCCGAACCTGGAGGATCATGTTCAGGACGTCGAGCGTCGACGGCGCGTTGCTCGCGCGGATGGTCGACGGCACCGTGACGCCCGAGCGGCCGAGGTTCTCCGCAGCTTTGCGGATGACGGATTCTGAGTTGCCGCTGTCGCGTTGCTCCGGGAAGAGGCAGATCGTCGGCGCCGCGCCGCTGCAGATCGCCTGCGCTTGCGGGCGGTCGATGATCGGTGCCGCGCCGAGGCCGGAGCCGGCGGTCAGCGCGACGAGGGTGATCACGACGAACGAGCTCGCGCCGATCTGGAGTCCGAACCGGCGCGCACGGTCACCACTCGAGCGTCGAGCGACCGCGATGACGAGCAGACTGCACCCCGCGAGCAGACTGAACGCCGTCGCGATGACCGGAGCCCGGATGTCGACCGCGGTCTCGACCGAGCAGCAGTCCGCCATCACGAGTCCGGCGAGGTACCGGAGCGGGAAGTAGTCCACGGACCAGGTGAAGCCGAGCCAGCTGTACGAGACGAGCAGGCTCAGTGGGATGGATGCCACCGGCGGGAGCCACCGCCCCAGTGCGAATCCGATGCAGCTGTGGAAGAACAGGATCCCCGCGAAGGCCAGGCCGACGAGCGGCGATGGGCCACCGGGAGCACCCCAGGTGTCCCGACTCATGAGTGCGACCGCGACGACCTGGAGCAACAGGCCGCCGGTAAGTGGTGTCCACAGGTGATCGGCGATGACTGCTGCGCTGGATCGGCTGCTGGTCTCGATTGCGGGCGCCGCAGCTCGGAAGCGCTTCCCTTCCCAGGCGCCGGCGGTGGCCGCGACGCCGCACGAGAACACCAGGTAGATCGCGGAGCCGGCCATCGCCGCGGGCCAGTAGCCGGCGACGGTCGTCTCATCTGCGAACTGCACGCTGTACGCGACGACGCCGAGCAGCCCTGGAGCGAGGAGCCACACTGCGGCTCGGCTGCGCCACGGGATGATCGGGCGCATCAGTCGTCCTCACTCGTGAACCGCGCGTACGAAGCGGTGATCGCCTCGGTGGGCGAGAAGCCAGCGAACGGCTCGGTGAACGCCCCGACTGAACCAGCGAACGGCACCCGGCCGTCGACGAGGACGGTCACGTGGTCGTAGGTTGCGGCGACGTCCTCGGTCTGGTGCGTCGAGACGACGACGGACACTTCCGTCGGCAGGTTCTGGATCACCCCAGCGAACCGCGCGCGCTGTGCCGGATCGAGTCCGGCCGTCGGTTCGTCGAGCAGGATCCACTGTGCGCCGGACACCAGCGCGCCAGCAACGCCGAGCCGCCGGATCTGGCCGCCCGACAACGAGGACGCTCGTGCGTCGGCTCGGGCGGCGAGATCGACGGCGGTCAGGGCGGCCGTCGAGCGATCCCAGGCGTCGGCGCGCGACAAGCCCTTCAACCAGCCGCAGTAGGCGACGTGCTCTCGAGCGGTCAGGCCGGGGAAGGCGCCGCTCCGCTGCGGAAGCCATGCGACGCCGCGGCGGTACCGTCGGCGGTTTCCGCGCGTCCCCGGTTCCCCCAGTCCCTCGATGCTGATCGTCCCGGCGCGGGGGCGGAGCGTGTCGGCGACGAGCCCGAGCAGGGTCGACTTGCCAGCGCCGTTCGGCCCGAGCAGGACGCTCGCTCCGGTCGGGAACACCGTCGACAACCCGGAGAGCACCGTGTGATCCCGCCGGTACCCGAAGGTGAGTTCGTCAATCTGTATGCCCACTGCGCCCCCTTGAAACCTCGTACTGGTGTTTCACCGTACAGGGTGGAGAATCACCTCAGGACTACGAGGTGCGGCAGGCCTCCTGAGTCAGCGCTGGCGGGCGGCTGCTTCGGTGGCCGCCTGCACGTAGCGCCGGCAGCTTCGGGACTGGTGGAGGAAGAGTGGCGTGAAGACGATCGCCGCAACGAGGAGCGCGCCGCAGAGGATCCGACTGAAGACGGCAGAGAAGGGGTCGTCGCCGACGAGGTTCGGGAGCTGCGGACCAACGACGCCGAGGCAGAGCAGCAGGAACTGGCCGAGGGCGATCGGCTGGTAGGCGGCGCGGAGACGGGCGAGGTCGACCGCCCGTCGTGCGAGGTAAGAATCGGCTGGTTCGATCGGGGTCCCGCTCGCGATCGCCTGCGCGAGCGTCTTCCGGCCGAAGCGCGAGAGCCCTTCGATGGGCGCCTGCATCTGCGGAGTCAGCCGGAGTGTGGTGGCGACGAGCGAGAACGCCCCCGCGAGTCCTCCGACCGCCACCGTGCACCCGATCACCACGATGGGCCATCCCGGGCCTCGGCGCGCGTCTCCGAGCAGGATGACGACCACGACGCCCACCATCAGGCCGACGATTCCGCCGGCCAGGATGATCCAAGCCGTCCTGCGCCAGGCTCGGCGGGCGATCGCCTCGGGTGTCTCTGGTGCCTCCGTCGCGGTGGTCATACGACGGAGACCGGAGTGTCGGTGCGGCGTTCGTTCTCGGCAGTGGCGGCATCCGCGTAGCGCTGAGCTCGGCGGCCTCGGACGACCAGCAACGGCGCGACGAACACCATCTCGATGACGAAGAGCGCGAGGAAGATTCGGCTGAAGACCACATCGCCGCCGCCGCTGAGGACACGTGCGAAGTGAGGAGCAGCGACCGTTGCGAAGAGCAGGAGGTTCTGGACGAGGATCAGCCCGTTGAACGCGGCGGTCCTGCGGGCGAGGGTGAGCGCGCGGTGCTGCAGCTCCGGGCCTGCGTCGTCCGCGAGCGGAACGCCCGAGCGGATGGCTCCCTTGATGATCTTGCGACGGTCTCTCGTCAGGTCCTCGGTCGCCTGCGTGATGATCGACGACGCGCGTGCCGTGGCGGGGAGCAACGAGAGCATCCCGGCCAAGCCGACGAGCACGGCGACGCACGTACAGATCGCCAGGGCGACGGTCCAGCCGTCCTCGTCCCGCGAGGTTGCCCAACCTGCCACTGCTCCCGCGACCGCGGCGATCGCCACGACCAGGGCGGTACGACGCCACGCGCGCCGGATGATTCGTTCGTCTTCCCCCACCCGCTCACCCTACGGGGCGGGGCAGAGCCGTGTTCTGGAGCCGAGCACCCGTCGGCCGCTGGCGGTGCGGTCGAGGCGAGGCGGGCCTCCAGGCCGGACGCCGTCAGGCGACGCCGCGCCGCGGACGGAAGACGCCCGCCCGGACCAGCCACACGTAGAGCAGGCAGCCGATGCAGACGTCGAAGACGGCGTTGAGGAACGCGGCGACCAGGGCGACCGCGGCACCGATCGGAGCGGCGTACGGCACGCCGAGCAGCGCGAGGAGCAGGGCGACCGCGGTCACGAACAGGCCGACCTGCTGGGCGAAGGTCGGGGGTTCCGGAGCCTCGAGCTCGGTGGGCGGGGCGAGGCGTGGGCGGACGACCCGTCGGAAGAGTGCGCCGTAGGGGTGGCGGCGGATGCCGGCGATGCCTCCGACGGCGAACAGCACGACGATGACCGCGAGCAGCACGATGCCGGCGATCCACGTCTCGGGGATCAGCGTGAGGACGATCGTCGCGGCGAGGAGCACCGTGGTGATGGCGGCGCCGAAGCGTGGGGAGCGCGGGTCGATGCCGCGGTCGGTGTCGTTCGTGGTGGTCATCGGGACTCCTGGGTGCCGGTCGTGTCTGCGGTGCCTGCGGTTCCTGCGGTCAGGACGGTGTCGAGGGCTGCGGCGAGCTCGGGTGGGCGGGGTGGGCCTCCGAAGCGGGTGCGAACGGTCCGGGAACCGTCGACGAGCAAGACCGTGGGGGTCTGCAGGACGTTGAAGCGGCTCGCCAGTGAGGGGTGCTCGGCGAGGTCGATCTCCAGTCGGGTGACGCCGTCGTGTTGGGCTGCGACGGAGTCCAGGTGCCGGGCGGTCGCGGGGCACCGGGCGCAGGTCGGAGTGGAGAACTGGACGAGGGTGGCACGCGTGCCGAACGCCTCGGCGGGGGCAAGGTCGGCGACCGTCCCGGCGTCGCCCGGTGCCGTCGTGGTCCGTGCGCGGCCGGTCTTTGCGCGCAGGAGCAGGCCGATCAGCGTGGCGAGTGCGAGGACTCCCACGAGCACGGCGACGGCCACGATGACGGTCATGCCGTGACGGTACGTGGTTCGGCGGTGTTCGGGGCGAACGTGACCGAACGTGACGGGGGAGGGGGCACGTGTCGGGTCTCGCCGGCTGTCGCTGGACCGACCTCTACTTCGCTTGAATAGGCATACTTTTCCAGCGACGTGCCACCGATCGGGGTGCCGCAGCGCGGTCGCACACAGGCGAACCGGAACGCACCGAGCTCAGACGCGTCGGAGCAGCCGGGCGACGGAGCCCTGCAACAGCAACAGCAGCGCCCAGAGCAGGCCGATGCTCGGGAACACCACCGACAAGACCAGCGCGGCCGACAGCAGTCCGGCGGCGATGAGCCCCCGCGCTGAGTCACCCAGCGGCGTGGCGAGCAACTCGGGGTTCCGTCGGAGCACGAGTTCGATGGCGGTGAGTGCGAGGCTCGTCACGACCATGCTGCCGAGGTAGAGCGCGTGGGCCACACGGTCGTCGTTCTCGCCGCTGTTGAGCAGGTTGGCGGCGAACGGCAGGAACACGATGCTGATGAGCCACACGAAGTTCAGCTGCATGATCCGCGGGTTGTAGGACCGGACGTGCTCGAACACCTGGTGGTGGAGGATCCAGAAGCGTGAGATCAACCAGAAGGTGATGAGGAACTCGAGCAGCGCGGGCCAGTGCTGGCGGAGCAGGTCGCCGGCGCTCTCGCCCGAGGACATCTCGCTGGCGATGTCGACCAGCGGCAGGATCAGCAGCGTGATGGCGATCGCGACGGTGGCGTCGGAGAAGTTCACCAGGCGGTCGAGTCCGCGGTCCGTGCGGGCGTGCTCGGTGCGTGCGTGCTCCGTCATGGGGTGAGTGTAGGAGCGCTTAGTGTCGGGGTGTGAGCGACGACGTGACTCCGGGCCGGTACCGCCACTTCAAGGGGAACGACTACGAGGTGGTGCTGGTCGCCCGTGATGTGGAGACCGAGGAGCCCGTGGTCGTGTACCAGGCGCTCTACGGCGAACGCGGGCACTGGGTCCGCTCGCTCGCCGACTTCACCGCGCACGTCACGCGCGACGGGTATGACGGGCCGCGGTTCGTGCCGATCGGCTGACCGCCCGGCGACCCGACGGGGTCGGTGTCGGCGCTCGCCCCTAGGCTTTCAGCGCACCGGAGAGCAAGGGGGAGCGCATGCAGATCGGCGTCGACGGGCACGTGCTGCTCAGCCCGAGTGACCTGAGCACGTGGTCGGCCTGCGAGTGGGCGTTCCTGCGCCGCCTCGACGCCAAGCTCGGTCGCGGGGAAGCCCTGCCCGACGTGCACGACGACATGCTCGAGCGCACGGCTCGGCTGGGGGACCAGCACGAGCTCGACTACCTCGACATCCTCAAGCAGACCCGCGACGTCGTCGAGTTCGACCGACCCGCCCCACCGGACTACGCACGCGCCGCAGCCGAAGCACGACAGGCCTTCGCCGACGGTGCCGACGTGCTGTACCAGCCGACGTTCCACACAGCGCCGACGGCCGACGCCCCCGGGTTCATCGGCTTCGCGGACTTCATCATCCGCAACGACCGCGGCGAGTACGAGGTCTACGACACCAAGCTCGCCCGCCACGCCAAGATCAGCGCCCTGCTGCAGCTCGCCGCGTACGCCGAGCAGATGCAGGCGCACGGCATCCCGACCGGGCAGCAGGTGCACCTGGTGCTCGGCGACCGGACGACCACCACGCACGACCTCGCCGACATCGCGCCGGTGTACCGCACGCAGCGCGCCGAACTGCAGCGGGTCATCGCCGAGCGCATCGCGGCAGACGAACCGCTGCGGTGGGGCGACCCGCGCTACTCGAGCTGTGGCCGATGCGAGGTCTGCTCGACACAGGTCGCTGAGCACCGCGACCTCGTCCTCGTCGCCGGCATGCGCCTCGACCAACGAGCGAAGCTGATCAAGCACGAGGTGCTGACGATCGACGACCTGGCGGTCCGCACCCGGGCAGTACCGGGCTTGTCCCGCGCGACGCAGGATCGGCTGGTACATCAGGCGAGCCTCCAGATCGAATCGGAAGACGCCCGACGGACGGGCGCCGACGGGCCGGGCCAACCCGTCAAGCCGCGCTTCGAGGTCCTCGACGCCCGTGCGCTCGACGCGATCCCGGCACCCGACCCGGGCGACGTGTTCTTCGACTTCGAGGGCGACCCGCTGCACACCGAGGACGGCGTGCACTGGGGCCTCGACTACCTGTTCGGCCTGGTCGACGACCGCGCCGAGTTCACCGCGTTCTGGGCGCACACCATCCGCGACGAACGAGTCGCGCTGGAGCAGTTCCTCGCGTTCATCGAGGCCCGGCGGCAGCAGTACCCGGGCATGCACATCTACCACTACGCGGCCTACGAGCGGACGCACCTGCTGTCGCTCGCCGCCCGGCACGGTGTGGGCGAGGATGCCGTCGACGACCTGCTGCGCGCCGGGGTCCTGGTCGACCTGTACCCGATCGTCCGCAAGGCCCTGGTCGTCGGCAGTCACAGCTACTCCATCAAGAAGCTCGAACCGCTGTACATGGGCTCGGACCTGCGCGAGAGCGACGTCACGAACGCCGCGGACAGCATCACCGCTTACGTCGACGCGATCGAGGAGCTCCGGAACGGCGAGGCCGCCGAGGGACAGCGGATGCTCGACCAGGTCGCCGACTACAACGCCTACGACTGCCGCTCGACCCTGCGCCTGCGCGACTGGCTCCGCTCGCTGCGCACCGACGACCCCGATGCGGCCGACCGCGCGCTCGAGCTCGAGGTCCCGCCGATCCCCGTCGAGCGCGAGCCCAATCCGGTGTACGTCGCGCTCGCCGCGCAACTCGAGGACGTCGACGCCCTCGACCGCACCCCTGACCAGACCGCGTTGGCGCTCGCCGCAGCCGCGATCGACTACCACCGCCGCGAGGCCAAGACCTTCTGGCAGGACCACTTCGACCGCCTGCGGAACCCTGTCGACGACTGGGCCGACACGCGTGACGTCCTGGTCGTGGAGCGTGCGTCCGTCGAGCGCGACTGGGACACGCTGCCGCGTGCCCGCTCGCAGTCGCGGGAACTCCGGTTGTCGGGGACGCTCGCGCCCGGCTCGCGGCTCCGGCCTGGAGGCACGCCCCACCTGGTCTACGACGACCCACTCCCGCCGTCGGTCGCCTCTCCGGGCCCCGGATCGAAGGGCGCGTCGTCGCGCGCCGTGATCGTGGACGGGTGGGACAACGGCGACGCCGTCGAGGTGCTCGTGAAAGAGGGCCTGCCCGTCGGTGGCGAACCGCACCACGAGTTCCCGGTGGCCCTCGCCCCGTCGGCACCGCCCCGAGCGAAGCCCCAGCCGGAGGCGATCGCCTGGTGGGGCCAGGCCGTGCTCGACGAGCTGCCGGCGATGCTGCCCGACCCCGCGCTCGACCTGCTGCGCCGGGTGCCCCCGCGTGGCCCGATCGTCCCGGTGCAGGGTGACGACACGGTGTCGGCGGTGGTGTCGACCCTGCTCGACCTCGACCGGTCCTACCTGGCGATCCAGGGCCCTCCCGGCACGGGCAAGACCTACGTCGGCTCGAACGTCGTCGCCCGGCTCGTCCGCGAGTACGGCTGGCGCGTGGGGGTCGTCGGCCAGTCACACGCGACGTCGGAGAACTTCCTTGCCTCCGTGGTCAAGGCCGGCGTCCCCGCGGACCGCGTCGTGAAGGTGCCGAAGTCCGGCGCGACCGAGGACGAGCTCGATTCCGCAGCCTGGACCCCCGTGAAGAACGGTGCCGCGGTCGCCGCGTTCCTGTCTTCGTGTGAGTCCTCGGGCACCGGCGGTGTCGCCGGTGGCACGGCCTGGACGTTCGCGAACGAGTCGACGATCGAGCGCCGTTCCCTCGACCTGCTCGTGGTCGACGAGGCCGGGCAGTTCTCCCTCGCCCCGACCATCGCGTCGTCCGTCGCCGCCACGCGGTTGCTACTGCTCGGGGATCCCCAGCAGCTGCCCCAGGTGTCGCAGGGCTCGCACCCGGAGCCCGTCGACGAGTCCGCGCTCGGCTGGCTCGCCGACGGCCAGCACGTCCTGCCGCCGGAGTTCGGGTACTTCCTGGCCCGGACCCGCCGCATGGAGCCCGCGCTGACCGAGTCCGTCTCCGCTCTGTCCTACGACGGGCAGCTCGCCTCGATGGTCTCCGGGCGGCACCTCGACGGCATCGACGCGGGTGTGCACCCCGTGCCGGTCGTCCACGCGGGCAACACGACGTCCTCTGCTGAAGAGGCCGCCCGGGTCGTCGCGCTCGTCGGCGACGTCGTCGGCCGCACCTGGACCGACGGTTCCGAAACCCGTGCGCTGACCGACGAGGACGTCATCGTGGTGGCGCCGTACAACGCGCAGGGGGCACTGATCCGGCAGGAGCTCGACCGCGCTGGCTTCACCGGCACCCAGGTCGGCACGGTCGACCTGTTCCAGGGCCGCGAGGCCGTCGTGTCCATCGTGTCCCTGGCAGCGTCGAGTGCGGCGGACATCCCACGCGGCCTCGACTTCCTGCTCATGCCGAACCGGTTGAACGTGGCGATCTCGCGGGCGAAGTGGGCGGCCTACCTCGTGCACTCGCCGGCGCTGACCACCGGGTTGCCCCCGTCGATCGCGGGCCTGTCCCTGCTGTCCCGCTTCATCGAGCTCGTCCACCCCCGCTGCTGACCAGCAGGAAGTCAGCCCGATTCGACGGTGCCGATGGTCGAGCTGTAGGTCGCCACCGCCCCGAACTGTGCTCCGATGATCGTGATTGACCACGAGGAGCCGTCCGGTGCGACGGAGTAGAGGACGCGAGCGCCATCAGGCACGGCAGCGAGCCCGGTGCCGTCGGGCAGGAGGATCCGCTCCGGCGCGGTCAGCCCGACGGACAGAGTCGACGGGTACGGACCGGTGCCGAACCTCTGCTCCAGGACGAAGGCGAGCGTGCTGGCGCTCTGTACGACGGCCGACCGCTCGGTCTCGACAGTCGCCGGAGCTGGCGGCGCGGCAGGTTCCGGCGTCGCTGCCGGAACAGCAGACTCCACCGGAACAGCGACGGCCGGGCGTTGCGGGACCGCAACCGGTCCGACTGCAGCGCTCCGGCCATCGAGGGGGAGCGAGAGTGCTGGCAGGTGGACACCGGAACCCGCCAGAGCAGACCCGATGACCGCGTACGCCATGAGCGCCGTCCCGACGCTGCCGAGGATCGCACCTCCGCGACCGAACGCCCGCGCAGTGGCCGAGCCCCATCGTGCTGTTTTGATCGCCTGCACGCCGAAGACGATCGCCGAGATGCCGATCGTCGAGGCGATGAAGCCCGTCTGGATCCCGGACTGTTGCGGCTCGACGAGTGCGATGACCACGCTGCCGAAGCCGAGCAGCATCGCCAGCGTCGCGAACGCCCAGGGCCTCGTGCGCCGGCGTGGCTTCGCATTCAGCAGCGGTGAGGGTGCGTGGAGTGTCGGCAGCCGGCGAGCACCGCTTCGCGAGGGTCCTGACGAGTACTCCGGAGGGGACCAATCTCGTGGTCCTGGCCCGCCCAACGGCATCGTCGTTCCCCCATCCGCTCAGTACGACGGACCCATCTTGATCGGCGACGCCGACGTGAGCGATCCCCAGAACTGGGTTGATGGGCTGGCCAGGAGTGCAGGTGGCAGACCGCTACGATCAGGCGGACATCGGCACCGGATGCTCCTCGGCCTCGGGCAGGCCATTCGGCGGACGAGGTCGCAGGGTTGGGCGGTCGCTGCGGGCATCGTGACCGTCATGGCGATCGTGGTGTCCGTGACCTGTGTGGTCGTCGCGGAGCACGCTGGGTGAGCCAGCGCTGCGTGACGGTTCTGGTTCACGAACCCCGGGGATCGTGAACCAGAACCGTCACCCAGCGGAAAACGCCCCGCACTCGCCCGGAGCGGACGGTGAGACGGAGCGGGTCAGTCATCGCTGGTCGGGACGCCGCTCTGCATCTGCGCCCGCATCTGGGCGAGGACATCGGCGTGCAGGAAGTTCGCTTCGGCCGCACTCGTGGGGTCGACCACGATGCCGAACTCCTCGGGGAGCGCGGACACGAGCTCGGACATCGGCACCGGACGCCCCTCGGCGTCGGGCAGACCGGCGGCGAGTTCGGCCGGGTCGGTGAAGACGGGCACGAACGGCTTGTCCCGGATCATGACGTGGGCGACGCTGCCGGCCTCCGGAGCGCCCGCCGGCTTCCAGGGGACCCACGCCGCGCTGCGCAGGAAGCCCGCGGGCGAGGCGGCCATTCGGCGGCGGAGTTCGGCGGCCGCCGTAGGCGGGGCCTTGTCGACGCCTCGGCCGAAGGCTGATCCGTTGGTCTGATCGGTACTCACACCAGCCATGCTGTCACGGTCGGCGGACACGGCGGGGCCGAGCCGCGCCTCCAGGCCGACGCCCGGCGCACGCGGACGTGCGCCGGGCGTCGGAGGTGACGGACTCAGTACGCGGCCGACTGCCCGCCGTCGATCGGGACGACCGTCGCGTTGACGTAGGACGCGTCGTCGGACAGCAGGAAGGCGACGACGGCGGCGATCTCGGGAGCCTCGCCGTAGCGCTTCGTCGGGTTGACCTGGATGAACTCCTCGGCGGCCTTGCGCGGGTTCTCCGCATCGAGCTGCTTCATCGAGTTCTCGACCATGGGCGTCCAGATGGCACCGGGGGCGATGGCGTTGATGCGGATGCCGTAGCGGCCGTACTCGACGGCCGAGTTGCGGGTGAGGCCGACGACGCCGTGCTTGGCTGCCGCGTACCCGGACTGGTTGCCGATGCCACGGATGCCGCCGACGCTCGCGGTGTTCACGACCATGCCGGAGCCCTGCTCGCGCATGACCTTGAGCACCTTCTCGAGGCCGAGGAAGACGCCTCGCAGGTTGATCGACACGACGCGGTCGAACTCGGCGGCGGTGAAGGACTCCGTGGGGTTCTGCTTGCCCTCGATGCCGGCGTTGTTGAAGAAGCCGTCGATGCGGCCGAAGCGCTCGGTCGTGGCGGTGACGTAGGCGTCGACCTGGGCTTCGTCGGACACGTCGGCGACGGTCGTCAGGACCTGCGCGTCGGGGGTGGCCTCGAGCACGGCGGCCTTCGTCGCCTCGAGTCCCTGCTCGGAGACGTCGACGAGGGAGAGCGCAGCGCCCTCGGCTGCCAGGCGGACGGCGGTCGCGCGGCCGAGGCCGGAGCCGCCGCCGGTGATGAGGACGACACGGTCGGCGAAGCGGGTGGCGCCGGTGGGGGTTTCGGGCATGGTGGGAGGCCTCCTGAGGTCTTCGACGGTGAAGGGCTCGGGGTCCGCGGTGGGGCAGCGAGTCCGATCGATGCATCCGCATCGAGATACCTAGACTACACCTGTCGTTTAACGGTGGAGTCAGCAGGCGTCCAGCACCCGCACCATCGCGTCCCGCTCCGCCGGAGCCACCCACAGGCGGTACTTCGCCTTCACCGTGACCTGGTGCTCGATGTAGGTGCAGCGGAACGCCTTGTTCGCGGGGAGCCAGGTCGCCGCGTCGCCGGAGCCCTTCTGCGAGTTGGACCGCCCGTCGACGGCGAACAGGTTCACCGGGTCGTTCGCCAGCGCCTGCCGCTCGCTCTCGGTGAGTCGCTGCGCTCCGGTGCGCCAGGCGTTCTCGAGCGCGACGACGTGGTCGATCTGCACGAGGGTCGAGGTCGTGTTGCCGCGCACGAAGTCCACCGTCGCACCGGTGTACGGCGAGACGAGGGTGCCGGTGAGCACCTTGCAGCGGCCCTCGCGGGTGATGTCGGCGAGGTCGCGGGCGAGGACGTCGTTCCGGGTGTCGCACCCGTTGTGGTCGACGTCCAGCCAGGCGCTGCCGAAGTCACCGGTGCGGTCGTAGCCGGTGCCGGCGGCCTTGCCCTTGACGGGCAGGTCGGCGAGCTGGGTGCGCGCGCGGACCGCGTCGGCGTCGGTTCCGCGGCTGACGGTCGGACTGGAGGCGGGGCTCGCCCCCGACGACGCCTGCTGCGGTCCGATGGTGGTCGTCTCCCCGGCAGTGGGGCCGCCCGCAGCGGTCGTGCCCGCCGCGTCGGCGTCCGGTCCGAGGACACCGGTGGCGTCGAGGGCGTAGCCACCGACGGCGAGGGCCAGGACGACGAGGACGGAGGTCAGGGTGATGCGGCTGCGGCGTCGGCGGGACGTCATGCGGTGGGACTCCAGGTGGTGCGGGGCGGAACGTGGTGCGGGTCGAACGGGGCGCGGGCGGCGGGTCAGGTCAGCAGCGAACGGATGTCGTCGGCGGTCAGGTCGTCGGCGAACAGGGCGTCGTCGTCGATCATCGTGGCGAACAGCTCGGCCTTGCGGGCGGCGAGGGCGAGGACCTTCTCCTCGATGGTGTCCTCGGCGATGAACCGTTGGACGCTGACCGACCGGGTCTGCCCGATGCGGTGCGTACGGTCGACGGCCTGGGACTCGGCGGCGGGGTTCCACCACGGGTCGAGCACGAACACGGTGTCCGCCTCGGTCAGGGTGAGCCCGAACCCGCCGGCCTTCAACGAGATGAGGAACGCCGGAGCGGTGCCCTGCCGGAAGCGCTCGATGACCTCCGGGCGCTTGCGGGTGGAGCCGTCGAGGTACTCGTAGCCGATGCCGCGGGCGTCGAGGGCGTCCGACACCATCCGCAGGAAGGAGGTGAACTGGCTGAACACCAGGGCGCGACGGCCCTCTGCCGCGAGCTGTTCGAGTTCGTCGAGCAGCAGGTCGAGCTTGGCGGAGGGGATCGGCGTCGCCGGTGGCACAGGCGAATCCGACCCCGCCGACACCAGCGCCGGCGACAGCGCGAGCATCCGCAGCAGCGTCAGCGACCGGAACACGATCATCCGGTTCTTCGACAGGTCGTCGATCAGGTCGAGGACCTTCAGCCGCTCCCGGTTCAGGGTGCGCTCGTACAGCTCCCGGTGCGCGGGGTCGAGCGTGACCCGGACCACTTGTTCCTGCTTCGGCGGCAGGTCGGCCGCGACGGCTTCCTTGGTGCGGCGGAGCATGAGCGGCCGGATCCGTCGGCGCAGCCGCCCGGTGAGCTCTTGCCGGGCCTCGCCGCGGAGCTCGGGCGAGGCGAGGGGCTTCACGTAGTCGTCGCCGAACCGGGTCCAGGTGGACAGCAGCCCCGGCGCGACGATGTGGAACAGCGCCCACAGGTCCGTCAGGCCGTTCTCGAGCGGGGTGCCGGTGATCGCGAACTTCACCGGTGCCTGCAGCTCCGAGGCCACACGGTGGGTCTGGGACTGCGGGTTCTTCACGAACTGGGCCTCGTCGAGCACCAGCGCCGACCACGGCAGGTCGGTCCAGGCGCGGGCGTCGAGCCGGAGCAGCGCGTACGAGGTGACGACGATGTCCGACGCGGCAGCGGTGCGGGCGACGAGCCCGGGGTCCTTCAACGACGTCGAGGTCACCGTCGAGACCCGCAACGACGGCACGAACTTGGCCGCCTCGGCCGCCCAGTTGCCGACGACCGAGGTCGGTGCGACGACCAGGAACGGGGGCGCGTCGGGCTCCGCGGCGCGACGGGCGGCGACCATCGCGAGCACCTGCAGCGTCTTGCCGAGGCCCATGTCGTCGGCGAGCACCCCGCCGATGCCGTGCGTCACCAGGAACGACAGCCACGCGTACCCGGCGTGCTGGTACGGCCGCAGGTCGGCGTGCACGGTGTCCGGCACGGGGACGTCACCCGGGGGAGTCGCCCCGAGCAGCCCCGAGGCGATCGCCTGCCACCGCTCGTCGTGCGAGGTCTCGTCGGCCAGCAGGTCGAACTCCGACCACAGCCCGGCGTGCAGCGGCGTGACGGCGATCGGCTGGTCGGGCTCCCACTCGTCCAGGTCGCGCGCCTCGTCGATGAGCTCCTTGAGCCGGTCGAACGCGGGGTCGGCCAGCGACAGGTACGAGTTGTCGACGAGCTTGAGCCGTCGCTGCCGACCCGCGAGCGCGGTGAGCAGCGGCGTGAAGGGGATCTGCTTGCCGTTGACGCTGACGATGATGCCGAGGTCGAACCAGTCGTGCTTGTCCGACGGCATCGTCGTGACCCGGATGTGCGGCCGCCCGCTCAACCGCTCGTAGTCGAGTCGCTCGCCCTGCACGACCGTGCGGACGCCGAGCGACGGCAGCTCGGGCAGGAACTCGTTCGCGAACACCGCGACGTCGGCCCCGTCGATCGTGCCGTCCTGGAACCAGTCCAGCCCGCCACCGGGTCCGGCAGTGCGGACGGGAGGCCCGGCCTGCGTCGCGTCGTCGGCCCGCGTCGTCGACGTGGTCGGCTCCACCGCCACGGCCGGGTCCGCGACGGGAGTGTCGTCGGTGCCGGCCGGATCGTCGGCGGCACGGAGCCCGGACAGGTCGGGGAGCGGGCCGTGCAGGGACACCGGGTCCTTCCGGCCGTCGACGTGCCAACGCCAGTGCAGGTGCACGCGGTCGTCGGTGCGCGGGGCGCGGGCCGGCTCGAAGGTCGCGGTGAGCACGAGCTCCGGCGGGGTGCGCTCCGGCAGCTCCACCGAGCCGTCGGAGCTGACCAGCCCGAGGGCACCGCGCAACCGGGGCGACCAGTCGGCCAGGAACTCGTCGACCTCGGCGGTCGGCACGGTGATCCGGGTGCCCTCGACGAGCATCCGGCGCTGGTCCTCGGGCACCGGCGCCGGGGTCGGTGCGACGGCGACCGTGAACTCGGGGCTCTCGCGGAACACGTAGACGCCGTGGTCGCCGATCATCCGCGCTGCTCCTGGCACCACGGGCCGGCCGTCGAGCACGGCACTCGCACCGATCACCACGGCATCGTCGTGCCGGGCGACGTCGAGCAGCACCTGCGCCTGCGTGCCGAGCACCGCACCGCCCTCGCGCTTGCCGGTGACGAACGCGATGTCGAGCGCCGCAGCCTGCTGCAGGAGCGGCCAGAGCAGGGGGCTCCGGAAGTCGTCGAGGTGCAGCCAGTCGCTCTCACCCGGCAGGCCCGCGAGTTGCCCGGCGCGGTGCAGGGCGGCGAGCTGCAGGAACCAGGCGTGCTGCTCGGCACCGACGCCGAGCCGGTTCTGCGAGTAGGGGAGCGTGCCCCACGTCAGCTGCCCGCGCACCCAGTTGCCGGCGTCGCTGCGGGTCACCGGCCGGACGCCGAGCCGCACGCCGCGGGACGGCGCCGGCAGGGCGCGGCCGGCGGCACGGGCGCGCGAGGCGAGCTTGGCGGGGACCGCGTCACGCAACTCGAACTGCAGACCCATCCGGGTGCCCTGCGGGGTGGGCGCCCGCTCGTCGTCACCGGCGAGGCGGGCGAGGTCGTGCCTCCAGTCCGAGGGCGGCGGAGCCGGCGTCTCCGGGCGTGGGCCGGCGTTCGCGGCGAGGGCGCGGGCGTTGATGGTGAGGAGCGCGGCCGCGACGTGCTTGCAGTCGCCGCCGAGCGGGCAACTGCAGGTGCTGCGGACCGGGCGGACGAAATCGCCGCGCGCCGGGGTGGTGTCGACGCGGAGTTCGTACGGGTCGTCGGCGGTGCCGGACACGATCGCGGTGACCGTGCCGTCGTCGTCGTGCCAGGTGGCGTCGTCGACCAGGCCGGCGCGGACGACGTCGCGTGCGCGACCGAAGGTCTGCGGCCCGACGAAGCGGATGACGTCGACGGCGTCGATCATCGGGGCAGCAGGCACGGAACCATCGTGCCAGTCGCCACCGACGATCCGGGCCGCCACCCTGTGCGACGGACATCTGACAGGACTACCGTCCAACTCGGAGCGCGACGACTGCGGTCCACGGAACCGATTGGAAACGCATGCCGGACCGACTGCGGTGGGTACGCGATTCAGCCGACCACTGGAACGGGTGGATCGACGCCGAGGTCGTGTGTGACATCACCCGGACCGACACGTACACCGTCGATTCCCCGGACCACTCGTTGACCGGCGGGCACTCGTCCTTCGAGAGCGCGGCGGCTCAGGTGCACGGCTGGGTGCGCTGGACCGGCCGTTAGGCCGCGGAACGCAACCCGGTTGTACGTCCACCCGCTGCTCCCTAGCGTGAGAGGGCAGGCCGGGGACCACCCGGAGGTGACCACACCGCTCTGCTCCAGGAGAGAGAGGTGTTCCCATGACCGACACGACCGAGTCGCAGGCGCCCGCTCCGGGTTCCGATCCTGCTGCACGCCCCGCTTCGCCGCGTTCGCTCGTCGCCGTGGCCGGTCAGGACACCGACGAAGCCATCAGCTCACTCGCCGGCATGTACGCCGGCAAGGCCTGGTACTCCCGGGCCCTCGACCAGGAGTACTGGTTCAAGTACGTCGGTGTCGGTGACGAACGACTGAGTGTCCGCCGTTCCCAGATGCACGGGTACCTGCGCGGCGATGTCGCCACCGAGGGCGAGGTCGTCGTCCAGTGGCTCGAACGCGGCGAGGCCCGCGTCGACGTCGGCCGCGACGAGGTCCGCATGCAGCCCGGTGTCCCGACGCTGTTCCCTGTCGAGCGCCGGTTCGAGATGGAGTACCAGGACTGGGACCAGCGCCTGGTGCACCTGCGCCGTGACCTGGTGCTCGACGTCGCCGCCGAGGACCACCTGGTCGACGGCACCATGGCGTTCGACACCACGACGACGCCTGACTCCGCAGCGCTGGGCCAGTGGCGGACCGCCGTGTCCGGCGCGCTCCGTGCGCTGCGCGAGGAGGGCGACGAGTCCCTTGCCTGGCACGAGGCGCAGCGTGACGTCGCCCGGGCCCTGTTCCGGATGTACCCGCTGCAGGCCGAACGGTTCCCCGCGGGCTACGGCACCCGCAGTGACGGACGACTCCGGGCCGCGGTCGAGTTCATCCAGGCGCACGCCCACCAACCGCTCACCGTCGCCGACATCGCGCAGGCGGCCGGGCTGAGCATCCGTGGGATCCAGGAGTCGTTCCAGCGGGCGTTCGAGCGCTCGCCGATGACGTACCTGCGCGAAGTGCGGCTCGGACGGGTGCACGAGGAACTGCGGATCCTCGACCCGCAGGCGACCTCGGTGGCGGACGTCGCCCGGCGGTGGGGCTTCGCGCACATGGGGCGGTTCGCGTCGGTGTACGCGGCCCGGTTCGGGGAGTACCCGCGGGAGACGTTGCGGCGCTGAGGGGCGCGGGCGCTGTCGGCGTCGGCTGCTGTGCTCAGCGCTTCGCCGGCTCGGCCAGCTTGCTGTGCTTCCGCGAGTACCCGAAGTACACGCCGAGCCCGATCGCGAACCAGATCGCGAACCGCACCCACGTCTCCCACTGCAGGAACGTGACGAGCCACAGCGACGCGATGACGCCGATGATCGGGATGACGGGCATGAACGGCAGCCGGAACTGACGGTCCAGGTCGGGCTGCCGGTAGCGCAGGACCACCACGGCGGAGCACACCACGACGAACGCGAGCAGGATGCCGATGTTCGTGAGCTCGGCGACCACACCGATCGGCAGCAGCCCGGCCAGGATCGCTGACGCGATGCCGAGGATCCAGGTCACCCGGGTCGGCACGTGCCGCTTCGGGTCGGTCTTCGCGAACCACTTCGGCATCAGGCCGTCGCGGCTCATCGAGAACCAGACGCGCGAGGCACCGAGCATGAACGTCACGAGCACCGTGACGATGCCGACGATGGCACCGATCGCGATGACGTTGGCGACACCGCCGAGCCCGACGGACGCGAACGCCGACGAGAAGCCCGACGCCGGGTCGATGTCGGTGTACTTCTGCATCCCGGTGAGCACGAGGGTCGCCAGGACGTACAGCACCATCGAGATGCCCAGGGACAGCAGGATCGCCTTCGGCATGTGCTTGCGGGCATCGGTGGACTCCTCGGCGGCGGTGGACATGGCGTCGTAGCCGAACACGGCGAAGAACACGGTCGCGGCACCGGTCATCACGCCGCCGAAGCCGAACGGGAAGTACGGGGAGTAGTTCGCGCTGTTGATGTGGAACACGCCGAGCACGACGATGAGCACGACGAGCGCCACCTTGATGCCGACAGCGACGAACTCGAACCGGGCGGCGCTCCGGATGCCGCGTGTGAGGACGAACGCGGTGAGCAGGCACAGCGCGATCGCGAAGACGTCGATCACGTGGCCGTCACCGGTGCCCGGGGCGCCGAGCATCCAGGCGGGCAGGTCGATGCCGAACTGGCCGACCAGGAACCCGACGTAGCCGGAGATGCCGATCGCGACCACCGCCACGATCGCCGTGTACTCGAGCAGCAGGTCCCAGCCGATGAACCACCCGACGATCTCGCCGAGCACCGCGTAGCCGTACGTGTACGCGCTGCCGGCCTTCGGGATGAGCCCGGCGAACTCGGCGTACGACAACGCGGCGGCGGCGCTCGCGACCCCGGCGACCAGGAAGCTGATCAGCACCGCGGGCCCGGCGACGCCGTTCGCGACGGTGCCGGCGAGGGTGAAGATGCCGGCGCCGATGATGCCGCCGATGCCGATCGCGGTGAGCTGCCACAGACCGAGGTGCCGTTTCAGGCCGCCCTCACCCCCGGCCTCGTCATCGATCGTGTCGATGGGCTTCCGTCGGAACAGGGTGCGTGTCGTCGTCGTCACCCGCCCATGGTGCACCCGGAGTCGGTCGTGCGCACGGGCGGGGTTTCGCGCTGGGCGACACTTCTCGCGCCGCCGAGCCCGTGAACTGTCGCTCAGCGCGAAAGAACGGCCCGACCCCCCCCCCCCGCGCGCGCACGCGGCTGCACCGCAGGCACCGGGCGTAGACCTGGAGCATGCGCCACCCGAAGAGGACCGAGCCCGGCCCCGGCCAGGAGTCCGTCTGGGACTACCCCCGCCCACCCGCCGTCGAGCGGGTCACCGCACGCGTCGTCGTCCGTCTCGGCGGCACGGTCGTCGCCGACACGACCGACGCCGTCCGCGTGCTCGAGACCTCGCACCCGCCGGTCTACTACCTGCCCATGGCCGACCTGGCCGAGGGTGCGCTGGTCAAGGCACCGGGTTCGAGCATGTGCGAGTTCAAGGGCCTGGCGCGCTACTTCGACGTCGTCGGTGGTGACGGGACGGTCGCGAGCCGTGCCGCCTGGAACTACCCGACACCGGTCCCCGGCTACGAGTCGCTGCGGGAGCGCGTCGCGATCTATCCGTCGGCGATGGACTCGTGCGAGGTCGGCGGCGAACGGGTCCAGGCGCAGGACGGCGACTTCTACGGCGGCTGGATCACGGCGGACATCGTCGGGCCGTTCAAGGGCGCGCCCGGCACGTTCGGCTGGTGACCCGGCGTCGTCAGGCGGGGCGGCCCTGACCCGGGCCGACCCGTTTCGCGAGCGACGGGGCGGACGCGACCCGGGCCTCCCGGCCGGACCGCGTCAGCGGTTGGCGTACGGCGACCAGAACGGCGGCGGGAACGCGCCCCCGGTCACGATCACGAGCACCTGCCAGACGAGCATGACGAGCCCAGCCGTCCCGATCACGATGCCGATCCACGCCCACACCTGCACGGCCCGGCGACGACCGGCGATCCGGATCGCCCGCCAGCCACTGAGCACGCACACCAGCCCGAACACCGCACCGAGCAGCACGTGCTGCACGGTCGACTGCGCGGGCACGATGATGCCGAGGTAGAACGCGACCGGTCCGAGCACCACCGCGAAGGTCGCCGGGGCTGCCGGCGGTTCGTGGTCTCGAGCGACTGCTCCCATGGACCGCATGTTAGCGAGTGAACCTCGCTTCGAACACGTCCGAGTCGCGCAGCGCGGGCACCCGGTCGCGGGAACGGGCACCATGGAGGCATGCGTTCCTTCTTCCGCGTCCTGCTCGGCCTGGCCCTCGTCGTCGCGGGCACGAGCCACCTCACCTTCGCGCGCAAGGAGTTCACGGCGCAGGTGCCCGAGTTCGTCCCGCTGGACGACGACACGACGGTGCTCGCATCGGGGGTCGCGGAGATCACGCTCGGCTCGGCCCTGGTGCTCGCCCCGAAGCCGGCCCGCCGCTTCGTCGGCTCGGTCGCGGCCCTGTTCTTCACGGTGATCTTCCCCGGCAACCTGTCGCAGTGGGTCAACCGACGCGACGCCTTCGGCCTGGACAGCGACGAGAAGCGCTTCGTCCGCCTGTTCGGTCAGCCCGTCCTCATCGCGCTCGCCCTCTGGTCGACGCGCGGCCGGCGCTCCTGATGGGCGCGCCCGCGCGGCAGACCGGCCCCGCCCCCGGGACGGGTCCTGGGGCGAGTCCTGCGTCGGGTCCCGATCCGCTCGGGTCCGGCCCGGCGCGCTTCGGTCGGGAGGCCCGGCACCCCCTGGCAGGACGCGCTCGCGTCGCGGACGTGGTCGCCTCCACCGCGCTGCTCGTCGTGCTCACGGTCGGTGCGTTGGCAGCGGGGTGGGGGATCAGGCTCATGTCGCTGGCGTTCGTGTCGTGCGCGGCGCCGGGGAACACCTGCAACGAGACGCTGGGGGACTCGGTCGTCGTCGTGGGACCGATCATCGTGGCGGCGGTGCTGGTCGCCACCATCGCCGTCTGCGTGCTGCGGCTCGTGCGGCGTCGGCTGACCTGGCCGGTGGTGCTCGTCGGCATGGCGGCGATCGTCGCGGTGTTCTTCGCCTCGCTGCTGCTCGTCGACAGCTCGGTCACGCACGGCATCTGAGGGACTCTTCCCTCACAGGCTGAGTTCGTGGAGCGGCTCTCCACAGAACCCGGATCGCGCCTCGGGTGGGGGCTTCCGGTTCGCCACGCTGGAGCCATGCCTGACACCGAGATGCTCGACCGCCTGATCCGTGAACCCGTCCGCACCGACGACGACGTCGTCCGACTCGTCGAAGCCGTCGTCGAACGACCGCTGCGCCGGCAGTGCTGGGTGCTGTTCCTCGACGACCGCGGGATGTCGATCCCGTTCCTGTTGCCGATCGCCGACCTGCCGTACTCCCCGGACGAACACGTCGACGACTTCGCGGCCCTGATCGCCGACATCGTGGCGCAGCTCGGGGCCGTCGACGTCGTGCTCGTGTGGGAACGCCCCGACGCCGACCGGCTCTACCCGGTGGACTGGGAGTGGGTCGACGCCTGTGCCTGCGCCCTCGACGAGCAGTCGGTCCGGCTCCGCGCCCAGGTCGTCGTGCACTCCGGGGGAGCCGCGATCGTCGAGTTCGACGAGGAGACGCAGGCGGTGGCCTCGTGAGCGGTCAGCCCTGGGGAGCGGCGTCCGGCACGTCCTGGCCGGTGAGCTCCTCGACGATCGCCTTCGCCTGCGGCCACGACTTCGCGTAGTGGTCCGGATCGGAGTTGATCTGCACCGCGTGCGCCATCTGCGTCGGGCTCATCGTCTTCCAGCCGGGGACCTTCACGAGCTTCGTGTAGAACATCGTCGCGGCCGTGTACGGGTCCATCCGCTGCTCGTACGTGCCCCAGGCGCCGTTGTCGCGCTGCTGGAACAGGCCGCGGCTGTCCGGGCCCGCGGCGTCGCCGTGGTCCAGGTTCACCAGGCTCGACTCGCCGATCGCGGTCATCACCCCGACGGCCTGCGTGTGGGGGCCGATGCCGAGCGCCTGGGCGGCTTCGATCACGTGGGCGGCGTTCACCAGGCGGTCCTGGCAGAAGCCGCCGACGGGTCCGGCCGGCACGACCATCCCGCCGATCGTCTTCGAGGCGACGGCCGGGCACGCGGGAGTCGGCGTGGCGGCGCTCGACTTCGCGATGCCGGCGAGCGAGTTGACCGCGATCACCACGAGGACGACCACGCCGATGCCGACCGCCACGATCCCGGCGCCGAACACCGAGGCGAGGGTGATGCCGACACGGCGCATGACGGGACCTCTCGAGGGGCTGGGCGGGTGCTGGGCGGGCGGAGCGGGAAGAGCAGCACGAGCGTACGGGCGCCTCCTGGGAAGCCTGCGGCGGCCCGCCGTGATCGCCCGTTCGGGGGTTCGGCGTTCAGCGTTCGGCGTTCGGGGTTCGCCGCGGGTTGCTCGCCGCGGGGAAGATGCCTCCCCGGCAACGAGTGACGGTTCTGGTTCACGAAGCGGGGGCTTCGCGAACCAGAACCGTCACGGGTCACTCGTGCACGTCGGTCACCGCCTGCGTCGACCGTCCTGCCGACCCCGACGCAGGCGCCAGCCTCCGGCGGACAGCGACAGCGCGGCGATCACCGCGATGACGACGGTCCAGATGACACTGGTCGCGTCCATCAGACGTCGCGGTGGTCGTGCGGCGGGCGCTGCACCTTCGTCGGCTCCGTCACGAGTCCGGTCGGGGCCTTCTCGGCCTGCTTCCGTCCGTGGGTGAACCAGGTCAGGATCCAGAGCAGCACGCCCAGGGCCAGCAGTGCGCCGGCGATCTGGTACTGCTGCGGGTCACGACCGGACGAGAACGGCAGGACGAGCCAGAGGCACGTGATGATGCCGATGACCGGGATGATGACGCCCGCGCGGAAGTGCTTGTGGTCGACCTTGTCGCGGCGCAGCACGAGGACGGTCACGTTCACGACGGCGAACACCGTCAGCAGCAACAGCGAGGTGGTGCCACCGAGGACGACGACGATGGGGGAGTCCGGGTCGAGCGAGACCCACCCGATCAGCAGCAGCGAGATGAGCGTGGTGAAGACGATCGCGGTCGACGGGGTGCGACGGGCGGGGGAGATGCGGGACAGGAAGCCCGGCAGGACACCCTGCTTGCTCATGCCGTAGAGCAGGCGCGACGCCATCATCATGTTGATCAGGGCCGTGTTGGCGACGGCGAACATCGAGATGAAGGGCAGCAGGTCGGCGATCGGGAAGTCCGGTGCGGCGGTCTGCACGACGGTGACGAGCGGGGTCTCGTTGCCGGCCAGTTCACCGATCGGTACGACGGCCACGGCGCAGATCGACACGAGGACGTAGATCACGGCGGTGATGCCGAGGCCGGTGAGCATGATCTTCGGGAAGATGCGCGAGGGGTCCTTGGTCTCCTCGGCCATGTTGACCGAGTCCTCGAACCCGACCATCGCGAAGAACGCCAGCGACGTCGCGGTGCTGATCGACAGCAGCAGGGACTTGTCCTCCGGCGTCTCGAACATCACGACCCGCGAGAAGTCCGCGTTGCCGCCCGCGATCGCCCAGAACCCGATCAGGATCACCATGACGAGACCGGACAGCTCGACGAGCGTCAGCACGACGTTCGTCTTGACGCTCTCGCTCACCCCGCGGAAGTTGATGAACATCACCGCGAGCATGAAGCCCATCGCGATGAGCATCACCACGCCGTTCGGCAGCTCGATGCCGAACCCGGCGCCGAGGTTCGCTGCGAACGCCCGCGATGCCGTCGACGCCGATGTGATCCCGGAACACATCACGATGAACGTCACGATGAAGGTGACGAAGTGGATGCCGAACGCCTTGTGCACGTAGAGCGCGGCACCGGCGGTCTGCGGGTACTTCGTCACGAGTTCGAGGTACGAGAACGCCGTCAGCAGCGCGACCGCGAACGCGATGAGGAAGGGGAGCCACGCTGCCCCGCCGACCTCGGCCGCGACCTGGCCGGTGAGCGCGTAGACACCCGTGCCGAGGATGTCGCCGACGATGAAGAGCAGCAGGAGCTTGGGACCGATGACCCGGCGGAGCTCGTGCTGCTCCTGCTGTGGGCGGTCCGTCTTGGTGGTGGCCATGCGTCACCCTTGCGCGCGAGATGCCTTCCTGTCCAGTCCCACAGGAAGGTTTCTCGCGATCGCAACACGGTCGCTCGGCGACGGATACGCTCCGGCCATGGACCAGCAGTCGAACACCACCGAGGAGCCCATCGAGTTCGCGGACTTCAACGCGAAGCTCCTGGTGCTCGACGTCCTCTGCTACGACCTCGACGTCCTGGACCCCTACGACTCGGACGCGGAGGACGAGACCGACGAGGACCTCGACGTCGACGGGCAGGACGACCGAGCGCGCGAGTACTACGACGACCTCGACCTGCTGCCGTCGCACCTGTCGCTCGTCACCGAGATCACCGTGGACTCCGACCTCGAGGTCCTGCAGGACGTCCACCCCGGCTGGGACGGCTCGGACGACCGCTTCGACCCGCAGAACTGGGACGACCTGCTCGACCTGCCGGAGCTCCGCACCGTGTACGCCGCCGCACCACTGCCCGCCCACGTCGCCGAGCGGCTCGCGGCCAAGGGCGTCGAGGTCCGCTCCGCCTGAGCGGGACGCGACCGGGACGCGACCTGGACGCACCGGGGCGGACGGACGGCTAGCGGTCCAGCGCCCGCAGCTGTTCGGTGAACTGCTTCGCGCCGCCCTGCGCCGGGTGCCGCACTGCGGTCGCCTCGATGCCGGCCAGGGCGAGTGCTCCCTGCGCCTTCCGACCGACGGCGACCACCCGGACCCGGTCCACGCCGCCGAGGGCCTCCAGCAGCGCGAGGGCGACGGGCGCTCCCGAGTGGACCTCCGCGGGTCTGGGCGTCCGGTTCGTCAGCCGGTCCGGTGCCACGAAGGGGTGGTGCGGGAAGATCGCCCACGCGACGGGGAGGGCACCGCGCCAGCCCTCCAGCGCAGCGTGCACGACGCGCGACGAGGCCTCCCACGGTGCCGTCGGCTCCGGCGGGACGCCGTATTCGGGTCCGAGCTCGCGCATGCTCGTGAACGGCACACCCGTGTTCGTCATGCCGCGCCACCCCGGTGCCTCGGCCACGAGCAACGTGTCGGCGCCCGGCCCGGACTGCTCCAGGTACCGCGTCAGGTTCGCTCGCCGGAGTCGTCCCTCGGGCGATCCGACGTCGTAGAGCGTCTCGGCGTCCGACTCGACGGGCACGGCGTCGAGCGCCGCCCAGAACGCGGCGAACCGGCCACCCGTCCCGCTCACGAGCGCCCGAGCACCCGGCGGTAGACGTCCTCGAGTCCCGCGGCCGACCGCTCCCAGCTGAGGCGCTCCGCGTGCTCCCGGCCCGCAGCGGCGAGCCCGGCGGCGTACGGCGCATCCGTCAGGATCCGCTCGATCTCGGCCGCCCACTCCTGCGGGTCACGGGACTCGAGCACGACGCCCGTCTCCCCGTCGACCACGGCCTCACGCAGGCCCCCGGCAGCGGCGGCCACGACCGGCACCCCGGAAGCGGAACCCTCGAGCGCGACGAGCCCGTACGTCTCGGAGTGTGACGGCACGAGCACGGCTGCCGCGCCGCGGAACAGGAACGCCAGGTCGGCACGCGACTGCGGCCCGATGAAGGTGACGTGGTCGGCGATGCCCCGCTCGTCGGCGAGCCGACGCAGTTCGTCCACGTAGTCGCCCGCCTCACTCGAGACGTCGCCGGCGATGACCAGGGTAGGGCGGGCCTCCAGGCTGATGTCCGCGATCGCCTCGATCGCCAGGTCCAGGCCCTTGAGTGGCTGCACGCGCGCCGCTGCCACCACGTAGGGGGTGGCGGCGCGGCGCGCACCGACGGCGGCGGGGCGGAAGACGGACCCGTCGACCCCCGGCGGCACGATCCAGATGCGGGCGTCGTCACCGCCGAGCCGAATGCGCACGGTCGACGCTTCGGCCTCGGACACCACGACGACGGCGTCCGACTCGCGGGCGAGCAGTTCCTCGCCGCCGATGCGGCCGGCGGACTCGGGACGTTCGCCCTCGGACAGCGGCGTGGCCGGGTCGGCGGCGATGGAGTGGAACGACTGCACGTGGGGGATGCCGCGCTCGCGGGCGACGGGCAGCGCGGCGGCGCCGGAGAACCAGTGGTGCGAGTGCAGGACGTCGAACGGCCCGAGCTGCTCCAGCTCGTGGCGGAACGGTTCGATGAACGCGTCGTGCTCGCCCTTCGGCACCGGCTCGGCCGGCCCCGCGGACAGGAACCGCAGGCACACGCCCGGCACGAGCGACACCGAGTCCGGCTGCGTCGGGGCTGACCGGCGCGTGATGATGTCCACGTGGTGGCCCAGGTCGGCCAGTGCCTCGGCCTGGTGCCGGACGACGACGTTCATGCCGCCGACCTCGCCCGAACCGGGTTCGTCTCCGGGGGAGGTGTGCAGCGACACCAGCCCGATGTGCAGGGGTTCGGTCGTCGCGCTCACCGCTCAACCCTAGCCGCGCGGCCTCCGCTGCGACGGGCGTGCGGGTGCCACCACGACGGGCCGGCGGCCCGCCTCGTCCAGCGGGTCGCACAGGAGGGCCGGATCACCTCCCAGGATCTGCACGCGCTGGTCGCCGTGTCGCTCCCAGAACGCCGCCGTCCACGCGCACAGCGCCCCGTCGAGCAGGTCCTCGCGGTGCTTGTGCGTCGGACCGTGCAGCACCGACGGGTCGGCGAGCCGCTGCGTCAGCGGGTGGGAGTCGAGCAGCAGCGGCGGGTCGAGCGGGGTCTCGCGCAGCCGCCGGACCAGCTCGTCGAAGGCCTCGGCACGACGGGCACGTGCCTCGGCGGCGGGGATCCGGAGGTCGAGCCGCTTGTACCGGGGTCGTTCCTCGTCGTAGCCGAGCTCCTCCACGCCGACCAGCGTCGTGTACGGGTAGCACTCGAACATCGCCGGACCGGTGCGTGCCCGCATGGCGTCCGTGTCGGAGACGTACCCGACGCCGAGTGCGGTCAGCCGGTCGAGCAGCGCTGAGCCGGCGCTCGCCGCAGATGCCTGGTTCGTCGGGTTCGCCGCGACCTTCCACCGGCCGTACCGCTGCCCGACCTGCCGCTCGGACTCGCGGATGCCCGTCGGGTTCGTCACGACGAGCGAGGCGTCCACGGCGATCAGGGATCGTGGCCCGAGGTGCTCGGCGATCCAGTCCGTGACGGCGTCGACCCCGCGGGCCCACCCGGCGTCGGTGATCGTGCCGTCGTGGCCCATCGCCACCAGCCCGGTCTCGTTCGCGGCCTTCCGCTCGGAGCCGAGCCCCCACGCCAGGTCGATGCCGAGGTACGCGTTCACCCGCCCATCCTGCCGACCCTGGCCGCAAGACACCGGTGTCCGCGGGCTGAACACCGGCGTGCGCGTGTTCGACCAGGGAACACCGGTGTCTTGCGGGAACAAGAGCGGTCCCGGCTGCGGGCGGGCGGCCGGCACGCGTGTACGGTCCGCTGCATGGCGAGCGAAGCGACGACGGTGCGGGTGCCCGGGCCCGACGGTGACCGCGAGGTCCGGATCAGCAGCCCCTCGCGGGTGCTCTGGCCCGAGGCGGGCATCACGAAGCTCGACCTGGCGGAGTACCTCGTCACGGTGGGCGACGCCTTCGTCCGGGCGAACGGCGACCGGCCGATCTCCCTGCAGCGGTTCCCCGGCGGCGTCGACGGCGAGCAGTTCTTCTCGAAGAACCCGCCGAAGGGGGCGCCCGACTACGTCCGCTCGGTGACGGTGACCTACCCGAGTGCGCGGTCGCACCCGCAGCTCGTGATCGACGAGCCGGCCGTGGCGGTGTGGGCCGCACAGATGAACACGGTGGTGTTCCACCCGTGGGCTTCTCGTGCCGAGGACAGCGACCACCCGGACCAGCTCCGCATCGACCTCGACCCGCAGCCCGGCACCGACTTCGGCGACACGGTGCCGGTGGCCGAGGAACTGCGGAAGGTCCTCGACGAGGTCGGTCTCACCACCTGGATCAAGACGAGCGGCAACCGCGGCCTCCACGTGTTCGCACCGATCCGCCCCGAGCACGAGTTCCTCGAGGTGCGGCATGCAGTGATCGCTGCGGCGCGCGAACTCGAACGACGGATGCCCGACCGGGTCACGACGGCGTGGTGGAAGGAGGAGCGGGGGCAGCGGATCTTCGTCGACTTCAACCAGGCGAACCGCGACCGCACGATGGCCGGTGCTTACAGCCCCCGGGCCCTGGCGCACGCCTCGGTGTCGACGCCGATCGCGTGGGAGGAACTGCGCACCGCGGACCCGACGACCTTCACGATCCGCACGGTGCCGGAGCGGCTGCGCACCACCGGCGACCCGTGGGAGTCGATGGGGGCGCAGCCGGGCAGCATCGCGCCGCTGCTCGAGTGGTGGGAGCGGGACCTCGCGAACGGAGAGGGTGAGCTGCCGTTCCCGCCGGACTTCCCGAAGATGCCGGGGGAGCCGCCGCGCGTGCAGCCCTCACGAGCGAAGAAGCCGAGCTGAGGCCCAGCGGCAGAGCGTCAGGCTGCGGAGGAGACGTCCCGCTGACGGTCCGGGTCCTCGACGCGCGTGGTGTGCGTCGGCAGCCCGATGCTGGCGGTGTGCAGGCGGGTGAGCCGCGACCAGGTGCCGCGGTGCACGTCGGTGATGCCGTCCACGATCACGAGCCGAGTCCGACCGTGACGAGTGCGAGCGCCGTGGCGGTCACGCCGGCAATGGCGCTGATGACCGCGCTGAGCTGCAGGACGCGCTGGCGCCGTGCCTCTCGGACTTCTGTGAAGGGGCTCCGCCGAGGGTGGCGGACAAGCGTGCTGGTGCTCATGTCGATCCGCTCCGATCCGGGCGTCCGAACTGGACGCCTCGTGCTGCTGAGATCATCCTGGCACGGCTTCGCTAGTTCGGCTAACTACTTTTCCCCGAACGTGACAGAACAGCGACAAACGGACACCGCAGTGCGTTCCGTCGTCAGGACAGCACGTCGTTCAGGTCGTACGCACTCGGCACCTCGAGCTGCTCGAACCCGCACGACGTCGCGTCACGGTCGGGCCGCCACCGCTCGAACTGCACCGTGTGCCGGAACCGGTCGCCCTCCATCTGGTCGTACCGGACCTCGAGCACCAGCTCCGGCGCCAGCCGGACGAACGACGTGTCGCGACCCGACGAGAACCGCGACCGTTCTCCGTCACCGGTGACGGGCCTCCCGTCCGCATCGCGGAGCACGACGGGCTCGAGCTCGTCGATCAACGCGGCCCGGCGCTTGTCCGAGAAAGCGGAGACGCCGCCGACCTGGCGGAGCTCGCCGTCCGCGTCGTACAGGCCGACCAGCAGGGACCCGACGCCGGAGCCGCTCTTGTGCACGCGGTAGCCGATCGCGACGACGTCGGCGGTGCGGTGGTGCTTGATCTTGAGCATCGAGCGCTTGTTCGGTTCGTACGGCCGCGCTCGCGGCTTCGCGACGACGCCGTCGAGCCCGGCGCCCTCGAAGGTGGTGAGCCACTCGCGCGCCTGCTCGACGTCGAGGGTGGTGCGGGTGACGAAGAGCGGGTCGGTCATCGCGTCGCCGAGCTGCTCCAGGCGCTCGCGGCGCTCGTCGAAGGGGCGGTCCACCAGCTCCTCGCCGTCCACCGCCAGCAGGTCGAAGGCCACGAACTGCGCCGGCGTCTCGACGCTGAGCTTGGCGATCCGCGAGGCCGCCGGGTGGATGCGCTGTGACAGGGCCTCCCAGTCGAGGCGCTCGGCACCGGGCTCACCGGAACGCAGGATCACCTCGCCGTCCAGGACGACCGGGTGGTCGCGGCCGCCGAACTGGGCGCGGAAGGCCTCGACGAGCTCGGGGAAGTACCGGGTGAGCGGCTTGGCGCCGCGGCTCCCGATCTCGACGTCGTCACCGTCGATGGTCACGATGCCCCGGAAGCCGTCCCACTTCGGTTCGTACCGCAGCCCGCCCTTCGTGCTGTCCGGGTCGGGGACGGTGGCGACGGCCTTGGCGAGCATCGGTGCGATCTCCATGGGTCCTGTCTACTCGCGCGCGGTGGCGGGGCTGCGCACTTCGTGAGCAGGAATGGTCGGGTCCGGCTCGACGACCCGACATCTTCTGCTCACGATGCGCGGCCGGGAGGCCCGGATCACCCCGGGCAGGTCGGCCAGCGTCGGTAGGGTGGCCGGCGTGACGACCGTGCCCCCACCGGCAGCGCCGACCCCGGAACCGATCAGCCCCGTCCAGGCCGCCGCGCTCCGCGACGGCGTCCTGCCACCCGTCGAGCAGGTCCGGCCGGGCATCTGGACCCTCGCGGTGCCGTTCCGGTTCGGGGTGCCCGACGCGACCCTCGTGTACGTCGTCGAGGCGGCGGACGGCTCGCTCGCGGTGATCGACCCCGGGTGGTCTGCCGACGGCGGGCTCGCCGAGCTGCGGGACGGGCTCGCCAGGATCGGACGGAACCTGGACGACGTGTCGCTCGTGGCCGTGACGCACCTGCATGCCGACCACCTGGGTGCCGCGGCGGCCATCCGGCGGGCGACGGGAGCGCGTGTGGCGATGCACGGCCTCGAGGTCCGCGCGCTCGACCGGGAACGCGTCGACGCCGAGCGGAACGACGCGGACATCGCGACGTGGGGGCTGCCGGAACACCTGCGGGCCGGGGTCGTCGAGGCCTGGGGCAGCGGACGCCGGATCGGGATGGGCCGGATCGAGTCGCCGTACGCCGACGTGCTGCTCGAGGACGGCGACCTGCTGCCGATCTCCGGTCGGACGATCCGCACGCTGTGGACCCCGGGGCACACGAGCGGGCACGTGTGCTTCCTCGACGAGGCCGACGGGCTGCTGTTCTCCGGCGACCACGTGCTGCCGCGGATCAACTCCGGCATCGGGCTCGGCGGCCGGACCGGGACGAACCCGCTCGGCGACTACCTCGCGTCCCTCGCGCGGCTCGACCCGTACGCCGACCTCGAGGTCTGCCCGGGGCACGAGTACCGGTTCCGCGACGTCGTCACCCGCGCGCAGACCCTGGCTCGGCACCGGGAGGAACGCTCGCGTCACGTCGCCGCGGCCCTCGACGTACTGGACCGTCCGACGCTGTTCGAGGTCGCCGCCCGGGTGCCCTTCAGTGGCGGGATCGAGTCGATGACCGGGTTCCTGCTCGCGAGCGCCCTGACGCAGACGGCCTTCCACGCGGAGCTGCTCGGGCGGGCCGACGAGGTGCGGCCCGCCTGACGAACGCCGCGGCCGCAGGGGTCAGCCGAGCGTCGTCGCCAGGCGCTCGATCGTCGTCTTCGCGTCGGCGAACTCCGCGGCGGCGTGGTCGGCCAGCGGTGCGAGGTCCGGCAGCCGGTCGGCCAGGGTCGCGCTGACGGTGATCGGGTACAGCTTCATGCCGAGCGCGGTGCCGAGCACGATGTGCAGGACGGGGGAGCCGTGGTCCCAACCCTCGGTCGGGGTGCCGGCGTCGTAGGTCGCGCCGCGGCTCACCACGGTCACGACGGGGCGTCCGGCCAGGGGCTGCACGCCGCCGGTCAGGATGCCGGGCACGTGGATGCGGTCGATCCAGGCCTTCAGGGTCGACGGCACCGTGTAGTTGTACAGCGGCGCACCCACCACGACGACGTCGGCGGCCAGGAGCTCGTCGATGACCGCTTGACGCAGGGCCTCGGCCTCGGGTGCGACGGTCTCCTCGGCGGTGCGGTCGGCGGCCGCCCAGTGCAGCGCCGAGCTCTCCAGGTGGGGGAGCTGGTCGACGTGCAGGTCCCGCCGGACGACCGTGTACTCCGGGCCGCGGGCGCGCCAGGCGTCGGCGAAGGCCGCGGTCAGTGCGCGCGAGCGGGAGTGGGACAGGTCGGCCGAGGAGTCGATGTGCAGCAGCGTGGGCATGTCGCCAACGCTACCGGCGCGGACCCGGCCGGGCGCGGATGCGAAACGGCCCCGCCTGCTCCGGTGGAGGAGCAGGCGGGGCCGTCACGGGCCTCCCGTCCACCGCGCGGGCACGCGACGGACGGGAGACGTCTCAGGGTGTCAGCGCTGGGCGCGACGACGACGCGCGAAGCGGGCGCCGATGAGGCCGGCACCGGCGACGAGCAGGCCCAGGGCCCACGGCAGTGCGTCGGTGGTGTCCGAACCGGTGTAGGCGAGCTGGCCGCCGGTGTTGACCGGGGCGACCGGGGCTGCTGCTACCGGCGGGGCCGGGACGGGCGCGACGATGCCGGTGACGGTGGGCTGGACCTCGACGGCGAAGGACGTGCTGAACGAGCCGAACGCGACGGACAGGTTGTGCACCGAGGCGTGCGGGAAGGTGACGCCGACGACGCCGAAGTCACCGAGCTCGGGGTCCGGAGCGATCACGTCGCTGGCGATGTCCGACGTGACGGTCGGCAGCACCACCTCGTCCTCGTCGGCCAGGACGTCGTTGCCGAACCGGTCGACGAGCCCGCCCTGGACGACGAGCGTGCCGCCCTGCTTGACCGTCGGACGGCCACCCTCGGTGAGCTCGACCGAGAAGGAGTCGTCGGTGGACTCGGAGTCGACCGTGTAGACCGAGCCGTCGGGCGCGATGATCCACGTGCGCTGCTTGTCAGCGGTCAGCTGTGCGCGGTCGATCGTGTAGACCTGCACCCCGAGCGGTGCGCCGGCCTCGACGTTCAGCGACACGTACTGGGTGACCGACTCGGTGCCGCTCGTCGCGGTGACAGCGAAGGTGTACTCCCACGCGTCGGTGGCGACGCCGCTGAGTTCACCGGTCGAGGCGTCGAAGGAGACGCCGTAGGGCAGCTGCTCGTCAGGCTCGGGGATGTACTCGTCGCCGTTCTCGTCGAAGTACGTGGTGTCCTCGAGCTCCTCGTCGTCGAACCAGGCGAGGCTGTACTTCGGCTCCGGGAAGCCCTGCGCACGGAAGGTGTGCGAGAAGGCGTCACCGGCGGCGGTGCTCAGCTCGAGCGGGCTGTCCTGCGTGGCACCGGCCTTGGTGGGCTGGCCGTCCTCACCGAGGAACGCCGGGGTCTGCGTCACGGCGGCGGTGGCCTCGGACTCGACCGTGGAGGTCTCGGTCGCGCCGGGCAGCGTGCCCGTCACGGCGACCGTGATGGTCTTGCGGACGTCGGTCGGGTCGACGACGTAGCTCGCGGCCTTCGACAGGACGTTGCCGTCCTGGTCGGTCCAGGAGTACTTGTACCCCGCCTCGTCGTCGAAGCCGGTGACGACGGCGACGAGTCGGGTGCCGACCTTGGCCGTGCCCTCGATGGTGACGGTGGCGTCGGCGGCCTTGGCCGTGACGTCCGGCTTCGAGGTCTCGGTCGGCTTCGGAGCCTCGGTGGCGGCCGGCGCGGTGGTCTCCGGCGCGGCGGGCTCGGTGGCCTCGGGGGTGGGCGCCGGGGCTTCCTCGACCGGAGCCGGGGTCTCGGGCGCGGTCTCGACGGGCGGGTCCGTCGGCGTCGGCGTCTCGTCGGAGACGACCGGAGCGGGCGTCTCGGCGGCCACGATCGGCTGCGTGGTGTCGAGCGTCTCGGCGTTGGCGGCCGTCGCGGTCATGATGCCGAGGCCGGTGGTCAGGCCGACCAGGGCGACGGTGGTGCCGACGGCGCAGGCGCGACGGACGGTGGAGGTGCTGCGGTGCACGGGATCCCCCAGGGATTCGGTCCGGGCTCATCGCCCAGATCATGTGAATTTGCCGAGAATGTCGGCGTTCTCGGATCGTAGCGGGATGACGTTGCCGGGCTGTGACGATTCACCGGAATGTGACCCGGGTTGGGGGTGCGTGCGGGAAACCGCCGGACCCCCGCACGCGCGGCGCGCCCTGTGAGCGCGGACGGACGGACGGGAGGCGCGG
>NZ_MJGT01000035.1:0-1688 GCF_001864975.1 Curtobacterium sp. MMLR14_002 | reverse complement strand
GCGGTGCGGGCCCGCACCGCGCCTCCCGTCCGTCCGGGGCCGCTTCTCAGGCGCGACGGCGACGCAGCCGGTGGACCAGCACACCGCCGCCGGCGGCGAGCAGGCCCAGCGCCCACGCGAGCGGCCCGGAGGCGTCAGCGCCCGTGTAGGCGAGGTGCCCACCGCCGCCGGCCGTCGGGGTCGTGTCGCCGACGGTCGCGACCGACGGCCGCACGTCCACGTCGAACGTGGTCGAGACGTCACCGAGGGCGACCGTGATGGTGTGCGGCGAGGCGTGCGGGAACCCGACGCGGGGCTCCCACTCGCCGTACGGCAGCGTCACTTCGTCGCTGGCCACGCTGCTCGTCACGACGGGCTGCGCGCCGTCGGACTCCTTCGTGCTGTTCCCGAACGCGTCGAGGGCCGTCACCCGGACGACCATCGTCGCCCCCTGGGCCACCGGGACGGCGTCGACCGGGATCGACTTCGGGCTCTCCGCGAAGATCTCGCGCAGGCCCTCGGCGTCGCGGAGCCACCCCTTCGGCGACCCGATCGTGCCGACGAGCAGGCTGAGTTCCTCCGTCGCGGCGGGACGGATGGACAGGTGGACGTACTGGGTGGCAGCGCGGGACCCGTTCATGGCCATGACCTGGAAGTCGTACTCGCCGGCCACCGTCGGGGCGCCGCTCAGGACCCCGCTCGTGTCACCGACGGCGAGGCCGAGCGGTGCGATCGGGTGTTCGTTGCCCGGGACGGGGAACGCCGTCGGGCCGGTCAGCAGGACGTAGTGCAGCTCCGTCGACGACCCCGTCGCGGTGAAGGTGCGCTCGATCTGCTCGCCCGCGGTGGTCTCGATGCGGATGGGCGACTCGGGCGTCGAGGGCTCGGTGAACGTGATGGTGTCCGGGGCGGCGGGCTCGTCGGTGTCCTCGGCGCCGACCACGACCTCGAACGACGTGGAGACGCCCCCTTCGGAGACCGTCACGGTCCGGGTGCCGGTGCCGCCGAAGGTCACGGTGTTCGAGGAGTCCCCGTCGTTCCACACCGCCGAGTCGGAGTCGTCCGTGCTCGTGACCGTCGACCGGGGGTAGTCCGGGCCCGGCGTGGTCCGGTTGCCGTACGCGTCGACCGCGAGCCCGGCGAGCGTGAGCGGCGTGTCCTCGGCGACGGGGATGCTCGGCACGATGCGGACGCGGCCCTGACCGGCTGCCTGTTCCCAGATCGTGCCGTCGGTCTCGACCTGCCACAGCCCGTTGTAGTCGGGGGTGGCGACGCCGAACGTCACGCCCACGGGGTCGCCGGGTGCGACCGTCAGCTCGACGTACTGCGTGATCTCGGTCGAGCCGCTCAGGGCGACGACCTGGAACCGGAAGGTCCCGGCCTCCTTCGGGTCACCGCTCAGGACACCGGTGTCGACGTTGACCCAGTAGTCGGAGGACGGGGCGTCCTGGATGGCGTAGCCGACGGTGCCGTCGCCGCCGGTGGTCTCGAAGGTGCGCGTGAAGGGCGTGCCGCTGGTGGCGGTGAGCTCGATCGGGTCGTCGGCGGTCGACGGTTCCGTGAAGGCGAGGTCGCTGCCGTCCTCGGCCGCGGGTGCCGCGGGTGCCGCTGGTTTCGCCGGTGCGGCGGGTGCCGTGGGCTCTGGTGCCGGCGTTTCCGGGACCGCAGTCGGCGTCGGGTCGGTGGACGGGCCTCCCGGCTGCTCGTCG
>NZ_MJGT01000034.1:0-354 GCF_001864975.1 Curtobacterium sp. MMLR14_002 | reverse complement strand
TCTGAGCCATGGTGCAATCCTTCGTTCGATTCCGTGGTCGCGGTTAGCATACATGAAAGCGCGCATATAGAAAGCCGCTCAGAGCGATTCTGAGCGGCTTGTGTTTCTCGAACGGCTACACGTTCGTGTTGCGGACCGGACCCGCGTCCTGGCGCGTCTGCGCGGCTAGAACGGCCATTTCAAGTTGGACGCCCAAGTCCAGCCGTAGCTCTTCGCCAGCTGGTACCCGAACTGCGCCCAGAAGATGAGCAGACCGGCGACGGCGATCGTCGCCCAGCCGACTATCTCGTTCGGCAGCACGACGGCTACCTGATCCTTGAGGATGTCCGACGCGCCGTGCGTGATGACGGACGC
>NZ_MJGT01000033.1:0-357 GCF_001864975.1 Curtobacterium sp. MMLR14_002 | reverse complement strand
CTTCTACCGTGTTAAGGTTGACGGCTCTGTCCCAAACCAAGTCCATGAGAGCTTCTTGCGACCATGTGTTGCCTGGCCTGTGCGCAAGAACGTCGAGTACCGCGTACTCTCTGGGTCGAAGATTTACGCTCTTCTCGCCTAGGTGCAGGCTGTAGTCGCGCTTGTCGAGCGTTAAAGTTTGCATTCATGATTCTCCTGTTTAGTTGTATGTTCCGCCGAGACGGCTCGGCAGCGCGGGTTGTACAGCTCCTAGGACGTATGTTCCTTTCGGTTCATTGTTGTAGTTGCACCGCGCGGCCGGGTCGGCTCGTAGGCTGTGGAAAAGTGCTCAGTCGGGCGTGTTTTGACTGTTTAACG
>NZ_MJGT01000032.1:0-277 GCF_001864975.1 Curtobacterium sp. MMLR14_002 | reverse complement strand
GTGTCGTCGTTGGTGCTGTGGGCGTCGGCGCGTTGGGGTCGTGGACGGCGGAGCGGCCGAGGCTGTCGGCTGCGAGGACGACGGGCTCGTTTGTTTGGAGCGCGGTGTTGAGCAGCCCTGCGGGGTAGTCCGCAACGATGACACGGTTGGTGTCATCGGGGTCGTCGGTCACCGGGTACTGAACGAAGACCATGTTCGACAGCCCGACGGTGTTCACCGCGAGCGCGAGACGCGCGAGGGTCGGGGCGTCGGTGAGGGTGTCAGAGAGCGTCATGTG
>NZ_MJGT01000031.1:0-246 GCF_001864975.1 Curtobacterium sp. MMLR14_002 | reverse complement strand
CTTCCATGGCGATCGGAGCAATCAGGGTAACACTCATCTTCACGTTGTCACCCGGCATAACCATTTCCACACCTTCCGGCAGCTCACAGGAACCTGTGACGTCGGTGGTACGGAAGTAAAACTGCGGACGGTAACCCTTAAAGAACGGGGTATGACGACCACCTTCTTCTTTGCTCAGCACGTACACTTCGCACTCGAACTTGGTGTGCGGCTTGATGGAGCCCGGCACACACAGAACCTGACCAC
>NZ_MJGT01000030.1:0-226 GCF_001864975.1 Curtobacterium sp. MMLR14_002 | reverse complement strand
GCGTCATCTGAATGCGTGAATCTTTGGGATCGAGCCGGTATGCGGCGGAGATCTGGATGACAACGTCGCCTAGAAACAGGTGCTCCATTAGATTATGGCTGTCATCCCAATTGACCGGGTCGTCGAGCAGTTGCTTGTATTCAGGATGCTTGGCCACGAACTGCTCGCCCCATTCGGTCGGCGTCAAGGCTTAGCCTCCCATTGCGTTCTGCAGATCGTCCAAGAG
>NZ_MJGT01000029.1:0-269 GCF_001864975.1 Curtobacterium sp. MMLR14_002 | reverse complement strand
GGGCGGTCTGAACCTGATCGCACCGGCCTCGATTACTGGGGCGCTGCTGGACGTCGTGGCCGCGGCGCACAAGGTCGTCATCGCCAACGAGCATCAAGGCAAGGACTCTCGCGACGAGCTCCGGCCGGAGATCACCAAGTTCATCGAAGCCAACCGCGAGTACTTAGGGATCACGGACTGACCATGCTGATTCTGATCGCTGCGGCTCTGAGCCCCGTCCCTGCGGCGGTAGCCGCTCCGGCTGCACCTTGGTGGGGCGTGCCTGTAGT
>NZ_MJGT01000028.1:0-361 GCF_001864975.1 Curtobacterium sp. MMLR14_002 | reverse complement strand
GGCAGAGTCCGTGCCAGGGTGCATGCGCGTGTTGCCGAGCAGGGCCGAGCCGGTCGCCGGCACCTCGATCCCCGTCATCAGGTCGAGCAGGGTCGACTTGCCGGCCCCGGACGGTCCCACGATGGCGGTCAGGCTGCCGGGCTCGGCGCGGAAGCTCACGTCGCTGATGATCCTGCGGCCGTCTGGACGGATCGAGCGCGCCGAGATCCCGAGGACGGAGAGCGCGATCATCGGTGCCCGCCGCGGAGGAACGACGGAACATCGTGCTGCACGTCGCGCCCACGTTCGAAGTCCTCGATCGCGGCCAAGGCGGTGAGGACGCCTGCTCCACCATGTCCCCAACCGTCGTCGACTGCTCGGA
>NZ_MJGT01000027.1:0-322 GCF_001864975.1 Curtobacterium sp. MMLR14_002 | reverse complement strand
GCAGTAATGTTGAGTTTTTCCAGCAACATATCGTACCGCGCCTGGTAGGTGCGGGCGGTTTTCAGATCGATGAAATCACGATTGGTCAGCACCGAAACACTGGGGTGAACTTCCCTGTATGCGTCGTAGCGCACCTGGAGGATCGTGGTAATCGGCCCCAGCCCTTCGGGAACCAGCCGTGCCACATCCTCTCCGAATGATTTCTCGCCAAGAAAACGTATCAACATGTCGGTTGCTGTGCTGTCACTGTCGACAATAGAGCGTCTGTTGAGCTCTTCCAGGCTGTAACGGGCACCGGGGTCCACCCAGAGCAGATCTCCAG
>NZ_MJGT01000026.1:0-310 GCF_001864975.1 Curtobacterium sp. MMLR14_002 | reverse complement strand
CGACGAGATCGTCTACTTCTTTCAAGTCGTCGACGCGGACATCGTGATCTTCGAGGACATAGACCGGTTCGAAGATCCGCACATCTTCGAGACGCTGCGCGAACTCAACACCATCCTCAACGCGGCGAAGCAGCTCGACGGCCGGACCCTCCGCTTCATCTACGCCATTAAAGACAGCATCTTCGAAGAGCTGGGGGTACGTGCGGCGCGCGAAGCAGACGGTGACCAGCCGGACGCGAAGAAGCCGACAACCGACGCCGCGATCCTCGAAGTGGCGCGTGCGAACAGGACGAAGTTCTTCGACCTGGTC
>NZ_MJGT01000025.1:0-403 GCF_001864975.1 Curtobacterium sp. MMLR14_002 | reverse complement strand
GTCGAGGGCGTCCTGGTCGAATCTGTTCGTGCGGCCCTTCGCTTCGACGGTTGCGCTGTATCGACGAGGTGCGGTCGGGTTCACTGCGACGAAGTCGGGGCGCTTGCCTTTCAGGGGCACGCCTTGCTGCGCGAGCAGCAGGTCAACATGCACCAGGTGCGGGTAGCCGAGGGCGAGCTGGCTCATCAGCGCGGCCTGCGTCATGCCGAGGAAGTAGCTGACGGAGGTCTTCTCCGACGGGTCGAGCCGGTCGTACGCATCCGACCGGGTCCAGCGGGTCCCGCCGTCGGTGATGCGTAAATTCGCTGCAACCATCGCCATGCGCCACTGCATCTCCAGCAGCGGACGTGCAGACCCCGGGTGCGAAGCCAGCGTTGGCATGCCGACCGTCGCGGCTGTGAAC
>NZ_MJGT01000024.1:23733-41443 GCF_001864975.1 Curtobacterium sp. MMLR14_002 | reverse complement strand
GCACCGGGCCTCCCGTCAGTCTGCTCCGTCAGTTCAGGGTCGGGGTGTCCTCCGGCACGACGCCGTCGGCGTACAGGTCGGTCGCCAGGTCGCGGAGCGCGCGCAGCGCGACCCGCTGCGTGAGCGGACCGTAGGAGATGCGGGCGACGCCGAGCGCCTCGTACTCGGCGGCGGGCAGGGCGCCGGGCAGGCCGATGACCGAGAGCTTGCCGCGGCCCAGACCGGCGACGAGTCGCTCGACCACCGAATGCTCGACCGCACCGGGCACGAAGACCAGGGCGGCGCCGTTGTCCAGGAACGCCTTGCCGCGGCCGATCGCGTCCTCGATGCTCTCGTCGATCGGGCGCTCGCCGCCCCGCACGATCGCGTCGGTGCGGGCGTTCAGCTGGAAGTCGACGCCCTCGGCCTCTGCCGCAGCGGTGATCGCGGCGACGCGGGCGACCGCCTCGTCGAAGGGACGCAGCCGGTCCTCGACGTTGGCGCCCACGACGCCCGAGCCGATGGCGCGGCGGATCGTCTCGGCGGGGTCCTCGTAGCCGTCGTCCAGGTCGGCGGTGACCGGCAGGTCCGTGGCTGCGGCGACGATCGCGGCTCCGGACAGGGCGAGGTCGAGGGGCATGCCGCCGTCCTCGTACCCGTACGACGCGGCGATCGAGTGCCCGGCGGTGGCGATCGCCTTCGTGCCGGGCAGGTCGCTGACGACCTTGGCGGTGATCGCGTCCCACACGTTCACGACGCGCAGGATTTCGGGGGCTTCGTGCAGCTGCTTCAGGGTGACGGCCTTGTCGGCGGTGCTCGTGCTCATGCTGCCGACAGTAGGCCGACGGGACGGCCCCCGGCCGCGAGCCCACCCGAAGACGACGTGGGATGACGTCGGGAGTCGCGCCGGGCCTCCAGGCAGGGGCATGCTGGGACGCATGGCGAGCGACGAGCAGGACCCGGTCGGCACGCTCCGCGGGGTCCGGACGAGCATCAAGTGGACGCGGTACGCGCCCGACGTGCTGCCCCTGTTCGTCGCCGAGATGGACCACGACGTCGCGCCGGCGATCCGGCAGGCCCTCATCGAACGGGTCTCGCAGTCCGACCTCGGCTACCTCGACGGCCCCGGGCCGCTCGCTCCCGCGTTCGCGCAGTTCGCGCTGGACCGCTGGGGCTGGCAGATCGATCCGTCGCGGATCCACCTGGCCACCGACGTCAGTGTCGGGATCGTCGAGTCGCTCCGGCTCGCGCTGCCTGACGGCGGCCGAGTCGCGATCACGCCGCCGGTGTACCCGCCGTTCTTCGAGCTCGTCGAAGAGGCCCGATGTCAGGTCGAGGAGGTCCCGCTGCTCGAGCAGTGGGGGCAGTACCGGCTCGACCTCGAGGGCCTCGAGCGGGCGTTCGCCGGCGGGGTCGGCGTCTTCCTGCTCTGCAACCCGCACAACCCGGTCGGGCTCGTGCACGACCGGGCCGACCTCGTCGCGATCGCCGAACTCGCTGCGAAGTACGACGTCCTCGTCATCAGCGACGAGATCCACGCACCCCTGACCCACCCCGGCGTGCAGTTCACCCCGTTCGCCGCCGTCGCCGAGCCGCTCGGTGCCCGCAGCGTGTGCGTGACCTCGGCGAGCAAGGGCTGGAACCTCGCCGGTGTGAAGTGCTCGGTCATCGTCGCCGGCGATCCCCGGACCGCCGCGCTCCTCGACACCCTGTGGGAGGAGGTCGCCTGCCGTACAAGCATCCTCGGGCTGCACGCGAACCTGGCGGCGTTCACCCTGGCGACGGACTGGCTCGACGACGTCGTGGCGCGCATCGTGGCGAACGACCGACTGCTCGCCAAGCTGCTCGCCGAGCACCTGCCCGGGGTCGTCTACACGCGGCCGCGCGCCGGGTACCTGGCGTGGCTCGACTTCCGGGGCATCGGCCTCGGCGACGACCCCGCGGTGCCGCTGCGTGAGAACGCGTACGTCGCGCTCAACTCCGGGCTGGGGTTCGGGTCCGAGGGGCGCGGGTTCGTCCGGCTCAACCTGGCGTGCTCGCCGGAGACCCTGCGCGAGGCCGTGTTCCGGATCGCTTCGGCGTACCCGTCGAGCGCGCAGGAGGGGCTGGTCTGGCACGTCGCTTGAGCGCGTGCCGCTGACCCGGCCGGGAGGTACTGTCTACTTCGAGTAGACAGTCTTGCCCAATTCCGATTGGACGCGTAGCGTGAAGCGCGCGGATCTCTTGGACCGGTTTGCGCGATCGGCCGAGTCAACGACGAGGAGATGGGCGACGATGAGCCGACACACGGTGCGCGCGGAGCGCGGCAAGAAGTACTGGGTGATCTGGATCGACGGCGTCATCCGGACGCAGGCGAAGCGCGAACGAGAGATCGAGCTGATGGCCCGCGACTGGCTCTCGCTGATGAACGACGACCGCGATCCGGAGTCCTTCGAACTCGTCGTCGAGGTGGCGATGCCCGAAGCGGCGCAGGCGCACCTGGACCGTGCGGTGGCGCTCCGCGAGGAGTCCGAGCGCGCACGTATCGAGGCAGCCAAGGAGACGGCCGCCGCGGCGTTGGTCCTGCACGAGTCCGGGCTCACGGTGCGTGAGATCGGACCACTGCTCCACGTCTCGCACCAGCGAGCACAACAGCTGGTCGCCGCGGCTCGCTGACCGACCGGGTCATCGCGCTCCGCTGCGGTCAGGCCACGTACTGGTTGCGGCCGACGACGCGGATGCGCAGGTCGTCGTCACGGTCCATCGCGAGGAGCTCGCGGGCCACGAACCCGACGGACGGCCACCGGGACACCTCGGTCACCATGAAGCCGTCGATGAAGACCTGCCACGCGCCGGCCTCGCGGACCGCCTGCACCTCGTACGTCGCCATGCCGCGAGCGTACCGGGACCGGGCCGCCGTCAGTGCAGGTCGAACGGCGGTGCAGGTCGAACGTCAGCGCAGGTCGAACGTCAGGGCAGGTCGAGGGTCATGTGCACGTCGGCTCGCACGTACGGACTCGGGGCGATCTCGTCCTCGCGCAGGTGCCGGAACCCGAACGCCTCGTACAGGTGCACGGCGCTGGCCAGTTGTGCGTTGCTCTCCAGGTCGATGCGGCGGGCGCCGAGTTCGCGCGCCCGGTCGAGCGCCGCGGTGATGAGCTTCCGCCCGGTGCCGTGCCCCTGGTGGTCGGGGGAGACGGCCATCTTCACGAGCTCGAACACGCCGGGGGTGGTGGGCACGACCCCGATGCACCCGACGACCTGGTCGTCGAGCCGGGCGACCAGGACGGCCCCGCCCCGTTCCACGACGCGGCCGACGGGATCGGAGAGGAACACGCGGTCCTCGTCCTCGAGGGTGAAGTACCGGGTGATCCACGCCTCGTTGAGCGTGCGGAACGCCTCGGCGTCCGCGGGGGTGGCGAGGTCGGCGATGGTGACGGTGGAGGTCGCTTCGGGCATGCATCAATCCTCGACCGATGATGCAGTCACGTCCAATACTCGTTCGCGCTGATCGATACGCTGTGTGCATGGATCGCGAACCCGACGTCGACCTCCGGCAACTGCGGGCGTTCCTGGCCGTCGCCGACGAGCTGCACTTCGGCCGAGCGGCCGAGCAGCTGCGGATCGCGCAGCCCGCCCTGTCCCAGCAGATCCGGCGGACCGAACGCGCGCTCGGGGTCGACCTGTTCGTCCGGACCAGCCGCAGTGTGGCCCTGACCGCAGCCGGCCGGGTGCTGCAGGGGCGTGCGCGATCGCTGCTCGGGCAGGTGCGACGGGACCTCGACGAGACGGTGCGGGTCGGTCGGGGCGAGGTCGGTCGGCTCGACGTCGGGTTCGTCGTCTCCGCGCTGCCCCTCGGTCCGATCGAACGCGTGCAGGCGTTCCGGGAGCGCTACCCGCTGGTCCGGGTGGAACTGACCGAGGGGTACTCGTCGACCCTGCTCGCCCGGATCGTCCGCGGCGAGCTCGACCTCGCCGTCGTCCGCGATGCCGACCCGGACCCCGCCGTGCGGCTGTTGCCGTTCCGGTCCGAGGCCTTCGTCGCCGCCGTGCCGCGCGGGCACCGGTTGGCGGATCGGGATCGCATCCGCGGCACCGAACTGGTCGACGAGCCGTTCGTGTTCTTCCCGGCGGTCGCGGGGGCCCTGGCGACCGAGCGCAACCTCGCACCGGTCACCGCCGGTGGCCGCCGCCCGGTCATCGTGCAGGAGGCCACGACCTGGGCGACCGTGCTGCACCTGGTCGGGGTGGGCCTCGGTGTCACGGTGGTGCCGGAGAGTGCTGCGCTCGCCGCACCCGACACGGTGGCGCTCCTGCCGCTCGAGGGCAGCGACCACCGCAGCGAGCTCGCCTGGGCGATGCGCGCCGACGACGACCGCGAGATCCTGCGCAACTTCGTCGCCGCGGACTGACCGAGCGGACCTGCTGCGCGAGCGGACGCCGTTCGGGCGTCCTCGCTCAGCCGAGCGACAGGACGGGCGCCCGGTGGTCACCGAGTTCGTCGATGCGCCACGGCCGAGCCCCGCGCAGTGTCAAGCCGAGCTGGACGAGCACGAACCCGACGTGCGGCTCGACGTCGGGGTCCCACGGTCCCTCGACGCCCAGACCGAACGCGCCGAGTTCGTCGTCGGCCTCGTCCCGCAGCGTCAGCCGCCACCGTCCGTCGCCGAGTTCCTCGACCACGGCCCAGCGGGCGGTGCCGAACCGGCTCACGCCGTCTTGGTGATGTCCGCGGTGAAGTTCTGCACGCGCTGCAGCAGGGAGGCGCCACGCATCGCGATGGTCGCGGGCGGGTTCAGGTGCGGGGGCGCGGTGCGGATCAGCATCGGGCACCCGAGGTCTTCGCAGATGTACGTGCCGATCGTGTTGCCGTTGCGCCCGGACTCACCGGCACGCGCGGCGGAGAACAGCCGGACCTGGGTCGCGGGCTGCGGCGAGTGGCAGAACGAGCACATCGCTGCGATGCCGGGGCGCAGCGAGCCACCGGCGGACCGGACGACGATGCCCACGGGGCGCTCGTCGATCCAGGACACGATGTACCCGCGGCGGGCGGCCTGCGGGTCGCGCCAGCCCAGGAACTCGCGTTCGTCCCAGAGTGTCTCGTGCAGGCCCGGGATGGGCAGCTGTGCGAGTTCGTCGGGGGTGGCGTTCACGAACGACGATCGGATGTCGGCTTCGGTCAGTGGCTTCACGGTGCTGACACCCTATGCCTCGCCTCCGACAGGGGCGCTACGACAGCCTGGAGGCGCGGATCGCGCCGAGCGCGCTGCTCCCGTCCGCCACCAGCACCGCCCGGCGCAGGGCGTCGCGTCCGACGCGACGGGCCGCCGCGTCGTCCGCGGCGAACTCCACGAGCACACGCGTCGACCGCGCCATGGCGCGCGCACCGGGCACCCACGGGACCGCACGTTCGATCGATTCGGCGACCGCGACCGCAGCCGCGTGGTGCTGGGTCAGGTGGGCGCGTTCGTGGGCGACCACGGCCTCCAGTTCGTCGGTGCGCAACCGGTCTGCCAAGCCGGTGCTGACGAGGACGCCACCGCTCCGACCCGGCACGGCGCACGCCAGTGCGTGGTCGGCCTCGACGACGGCGACGGGGGTGCCGTCGATCTCGCGGTGCGGGGCGACGCCGGAACGCATCGCCTGCCGGACGGCCTCGTGTTCCGGGCCAGGGCGCACCCGGACCGCGACGACGAACGCGACGACCGCGAGGAGCGCGACGCCGACGTTGAAGCCGTGCGTGGGGGAGCCGTCCCCGCCGAACAGTTCGGTGACCGGACGGTCGGCGAGCACCACGAGGGTGATGCCGGCCACGAAGCCGACGACGCCGAGCAGGACCGCGACCGACCAGCAGACCAGCGCGGTGCGGGGCAGGTCGATCGTCCAGGCGGAGCGGGTCAGGACCCGGGGCGCGAACACCACCACCGCGAGTGCGAGGACGATGAGCGCGATGCCGGCGACGACCACGGTGCGCAGCCGGTCAGGAGCGGGCGCGGGCGTCGAGGGCGCGGCGCAGGGCCTCGAGGTCGTCCGAGGCGAGCGAGCCGGTGAACTGCAGCAGCGCCGCCTCGCGGTCGGACGACGCGGCCAGTGCGCTCGACATCAGGGACGCGGTCTGCTCGTCACGACTGTGCACGGCGCGGAACGTCAGGGGAGCGTCGTCGTGCTGCTCCCGTTCCACCTGGCCCTTGCGGCCGAGGCGGTCGAGCACGGTGAGGACGGTCGTCAGCGCGGGGCGGGGGTCCGGGAACGCGTCGAGCACCTGGCGTGCGGTGCGCCCGGAGTCGGCGGAGCGGAGTGCGTCGAGCACCGCCTGCTCCAGCTGCCCGCGGGGGCGCGATCGTTGTCCGGCCATCCCCGCATTCTACGAGATGTCGAAGGCTCGCTCGCGACACACGCTCGAAACGCGGCCTCGGTATGCTCGTCGCGGACAACTGAACACACCGGCCGCTCATCCGTCGCGGGAGACGCCGTGCACGTACCCCCGGGTACGTCGTGCCCTCGGGCGCACGCACGGCACCGAAGGAGCAATCCCCCCGTCAATCTCTCAGGTCCCACACCGCAGCGGACAGGCCACTCTGAAAAGCAGACGCTCGGTCGTCTCGCCCACGGTGAAAGCCGCCGGACCTCACGGGCCGCGGTGAAACTCTCAGGCCCATGACAGAGGGGGAGTTCCACCCGGCGATCGTCGCCGGGCCCTGCCGATGCCAGGAGAACTCCGCCATGAGTCCGTCCCCACTGCCCACGCCGGGTCAGCGTTCGTCGCCGCTCGAAGCCGTGCACGAGGCCGCCGGTGCGACCTTCACCGACTTCGCCGGGTACCGCATGCCCGTGCGCTACTCGTCGGACCTCGCCGAGCACCACGCCGTGCGGGAGGCCGCCGGCGTCTTCGACCTGTCGCACATGGCCGAGATCGGGGTGACCGGCAGCGACGCCGTCGCCTTCCTCGACCACGCGCTCGCCGGCTCCTTCGGCACGATGCCCATCGGTCGCGCCAAGTACTCGCTGCTGCTCGCCGAGGACGGCGGGATCCTCGACGACCTGGTCGTGTACCGGACCGACGACGACGTCTTCCTCGTCGTCGCGAACGCCTCCAACCGTGACGTCGCCGTCGCCGCGCTGACCGCCCGGGCCGACGGCTTCGACGTCGAGGTCTCCGACGACTCCGACACCACGGCCCTCGTCGCCATCCAGGGCCCGGCGGCGGCCGGCACGCTCGACGCCCTCGTCGTCGCCGACCGCCTGCAGCCAGAGACCCCGCTCGACGAGCTCGGCTACTACCGGGTGCTGCACGCGCTGTTCGACGGCGCCGACGTGCTCGTCGCGCGGACCGGGTACACGGGCGAGGACGGCTTCGAGGTCTACACCGACCCGGACACCGCCCCGGTGCTCTGGGACGCGCTGCTCGAGGCCGGTTCCGACCGCGGGGTCGTCCCCGCCGGGCTCGCCGCACGCGACACCCTGCGGCTCGAGGCGGGCATGCCCCTGTACGGGCACGAGCTCGGCACCGACGTCCGTCCGGCCCAGGCCGGCCTGGGCCGCGTCGTCGCGAAGGACGGCGAGTTCGTCGGTGCTGCCGGCGTCACCCCGTCGGCGGACGCCCGCGTGCTCGTCGGTCTGGTGACCGAGGGCCGCCGTGCTCCCCGAGCCGGCTACGACGTCGTGCTCGACGGCACGGTCGTCGGCACCGTGACCTCGGGCGCGCTCTCGCCGACGCTCGGACACCCCGTCGCGATGGCCTTCGTCGACCCGGCTGCGCTCGCCGCCGTGTCGGACGGGGCACAGGTCCTCCACATCGACGTCCGCGGGACTGCCGTCCCCAGCACAGTCTCCGCGTTCCCCTTCTACCGCCGCGCCTCGAAAGGCTGACCCCATGACCGACCAGACCGCACTCCAGTACACGGCCGACCACGAGTGGCTGCTCGTCGAGGGCGACACCGTCACCGTCGGCATCACCGACCACGCCGCCGAGCAGCTCGGTGACGTCGTCTACGTCGAGCTCCCCGCCGTCGGCACCGCCACCACCGCCGGCGACCAGATCGGGGAGATCGAGTCGACCAAGAGCGTCGGCGAGCTCTTCGCCCCGATCGAGGGTGAGGTCGTCGAGGTCAACGACGCCGTCGTCGACACCCCCGACACCGTCAACCAGGACCCGTTCGGGGCCGGCTGGCTCGTGAAGATCAAGGTCGACGGCACCTCGTTCCCCGAGGACCTGATGGACCACGACGCGTACCGGGCCTCCATCGCATGACCGCGTTCGAGAACCTCCAGACGTCCTTCGCCGACCGCCACATCGGCACCACCCCGGCCGACCAGCAGGCCATGCTCGACGTCGTCGGGCAGCCGTCGCTCGACGCCCTGGTCCGTGCGGCGATCCCCGAGTCCATCCACGTCGGCCCCGTCGCCGACTCGGTGATCCCGGCCGCCGTCGGCGAGACCGAGGCGCTCGCCGAGCTCCGCGCCAAGGCCGGCCGCAACACCGTCCGGCGCGCCATGATCGGCCTCGGCTACCACGGCACCCACACGCCCGCGGTGATCCAGCGCAACGTGCTCGAGAACCCGAGCTGGTACACGGCGTACACGCCCTACCAGCCGGAGATCTCGCAGGGCCGCCTCGAAGCACTCATCAACTTCCAGACGATGGTGTCCGACCTGACCGGCATGGCCACCGCCGGCGCCTCGATGCTCGACGAGGGCACCGCCGTGGTCGAGGGCATGCTCCTCGCCCGCCGCGCGTCCAAGGTCAAGGGCGACGCGTTCCTCGTCGACGCCGACCTGCTGCCGCAGACCCGTGCGCTGCTCGACCACCGTGCCGACGCCGTGGGCATCACGCTGCGCGCGTTCGACGCTGCCGACGGCCCGAGCGACGACCAGCTCGACGGCGCGTTCGGCGTCATCCTGCAGTACCCGGGCGCGTCGGGCCGCATCGTCGACCCGTCGTCCGTCATCGAGCGGGTCCACGCCGGTGGCGGCATCGCCGTCGTCGCAGCCGACCTGCTCGCGATGACCCTGCTCGCCAGCCCCGGCGACCTGGGTGCCGACGTGGCCGTCGGGACGAGCCAGCGCTTCGGCGTCCCGCTCGGCTTCGGTGGCCCGCACGCCGGCTACCTCGCGGTGCGCGCCGGCCTCGAGCGCCAGCTCCCCGGTCGCCTGGTCGGGGTGTCCTTCGACGCCGACGGTCAGATGGCCTACCGCCTCAGCCTGCAAACCCGCGAGCAGCACATCCGCCGCGAGAAGGCGACGAGCAACATCTGCACCGCGCAGGTGCTGCTCGCCGTGATGGCCTCGATGTACGCGGTCTACCACGGGCCCGAGGGCCTGCGGTTCATCGCCGGCCGGGTCGCGCGGACCACCGGTGCACTCGCCGCCGTGGCGCGTGACGCCGGGGTCGAGGTCGTGCACGACGCCTTCTTCGACACGCTCACCCTGCGGGCCGTCGGTCGCGCCGAGGCGATCGTCGCGGCAGCGCAGGACGCCGGCTACCTGCTGCACGTCGTGGACGCCGACACGTTCCAGCTGTCCGTCGACGAGACGACCACGCCCGACGACGTCGTGGCGCTGGCGAACGTGCTCGGGGCGGTGGACGTGACCGTCCCCGCGATCGAGACCGCCGTGCGCGACGCGGCCACGGGCCTCCCGACCGCCCTGCAGCGCGAGAGCGACTACCTGACGCACCCCGTGTTCAGCGCACACCGCAGCGAGACCCGCATGATGCGGTACCTCAAGCACCTGTCCGACAAGGACTACGCGCTCGACCGCGGCATGATCCCGCTCGGCAGCTGCACGATGAAGCTCAACGCGGCGACCGAGATGGCTGCCGTGACCTGGCCGGAGTTCGCGAACATCCACCCGTTCGCACCGCGCGAGGACGTCGAGGGGTACCTCGACATGATCGGCGACCTCGAGACGTGGCTCGCCGAGGTCACCGGCTACGACACCGTGTCCCTGCAGCCGAACGCCGGCAGCCAGGGTGAGCTCGCCGGCCTGCTGGCCATCCGTGGGTACCACCAGGCTCGTGGTGACGAGGACCGGACGGTCTGCCTCATCCCGTCGAGCGCGCACGGCACGAACGCCGCGTCCGCCGTGCTCGCCGGCATGAAGGTCGTCGTGGTGGCCTGCGACGAGAACGGCAACGTCGACCTCGACGACCTCCGGGCCCGCGTCACCGCCAACGCCGACACCCTCGCGGCGCTGATGATCACGTACCCGTCCACCCACGGCGTCTACGAGCACGACATCCGCGAGATCTGCGACGCCGTGCACGACGCCGGCGGCCAGGTCTACGTCGACGGCGCGAACCTCAACGCGTTGCTCGGCCACGCGCGCTTCGGCGACTTCGGGGGCGACGTGTCGCACCTCAACCTGCACAAGACCTTCTGCATCCCGCACGGCGGTGGCGGCCCCGGCGTGGGACCCGTCGCCGCGAAGGCGCACCTGGCACCGTTCCTGCCCGGTCACCCGTTCGCGCAGCAGGCCGACCGGCGTTCCGGTGCGACCGCCGCCGAGGCGGACGACCGCCTGGCCCACGCCGGCGGCCCGGTCAGTGCCGCGCCGTACGGCAGCCCGAGCATCCTGCCCATCACGTGGACGTACGTCCGGATGATGGGGCTCGAGGGCCTCACCCGTGCGACCGAGGCAGCAGTGCTCGGGGCGAACTACATCGCGGCCCGTCTGCGCGACGCGTTCCCCGTGCTGTACACGGGCGACGACGGACTCGTCGCGCACGAGTGCATCCTCGACCTCCGCCCGCTGCGCGACACCACCGGCATCACGGTCGACGACGTCGCGAAGCGCCTCGTCGACTACGGGTTCCACGCGCCGACGATGTCGTTCCCGGTGGCGGGCACGCTCATGGTCGAACCGACCGAGAGCGAGGACCTCGCCGAGCTCGACCGCTTCGTCGACGCCATGCTCGCGATCCGGGCCGAAGCTGCAGCGGTCGAGCGCGGGGAGTGGCCGGCGGACGACAACCCGCTCGTGCACGCGCCGCACACCGCCTCGTCGGTGATCTCGGGGGAGTGGGCGCACGCCTACACCCGCGAGCAGGCCGTCTACCCGTTGCCGGGCATCAGCGGCCGGAAGTACTGGCCGCCGGTGCGTCGGATCGACCAGGCGTACGGGGATCGCAACCTGGTGTGCGCCTGCCCGCCGATCGAGGCGTTCGCCTGATCCCGACCGGCGCCGACACCCCGTCGTCGCCGTGCGCCCCGTGCCCCGTCCGGTCCTCCGGGCGGGGCACGGTCGCGTCCGGGCGTCCGGGCGTCCGGGCGTCCGGGCGTCCGGGCGTCCGGGCGGTCACGGCACCCCGCTCAGTTCCGCCGAGCGGTCACGAACCGTCGTCCGGACCCGCTCCCACCGACAGTTCGTGACCACTCGGCGTGCCACCCACGGCAGGTCCTGACCGCTCGACGCGGCCCCCGAGCCGTACCCCTGAGCGATGCTCGGCCGTCCCCCGACTTGCACAGAAGTGTGACTGAGTGCAATGGATTTCATGCGGATGCAACAAAAACGCACCCTTCACCGGCACGCGCGCGAATGTTGCATCTTGTCGCAAGGATCGTGCAAGTTGGTTACCGGCGTGTAACCGTTCGCCCCTGGGTTTGGACGCCGCTGTTCACCTTGCCTACGCTGCAAAGGTCAAACGCGCCCGGGCGACACCGCTGTGCCCTGCGCGTCCCATGCACCAGGAGGAACCTTGATCAAGAAGCGCGCCGGGCTTTCCGCCCTCGCCGTGCTCGGGGCCACAGCACTCGCCCTGACCGCCTGCTCCAGCAACAGCTCCGACGGTGGTGGCTCGGGCTCGGCGAACGCGTCCGGGATCGTCACCACCAACGGCAGCGAACCCCAGAACCCGCTGATCCCGTCGAACACCACCGAGACCGGTGGCGGCAAGATCATCGACTCGCTCTTCGAGGGTCTCGTCTCGTACGACGCCGACGGCAAGCCGGTCAACGAGGTCGCCAAGAGCATCGACACCGATGACTCGAAGACGTTCGACATCACGCTGAACACCGGCTACACCTTCACCAACGGCGAGAAGGTCACGGCCGAGTCGTTCACCAAGGCGTGGAACTGGGCAGCCCAGAAGTCGAACGCCCAGGGCGCCAGCTACTTCTTCGAGAACATCGAGGGCTACAACGCCGACAAGGACTCCGAGCTCACCGGCCTCAAGGTCGTGGACGACGACGAGTTCACCGTCACGCTGAAGTCGGCGCAGTCCGACTTCCCGCTGTCGCTCGGCTACTCGGCGTTCGTGCCGCTCCCGTCGGCGTTCTACGACGACACCAAGGCGTTCGGTGAGAACCCGATCGGCAACGGTCCGTACAAGCTCGACGGCAAGAAGGCCTGGACCCACAACCAGTCCATCAAGCTCGTCACCAACAAGGACTACGAGGGCAAGCGCAAGCCGAAGAACGGTGGTCTCACGATCACGTTCTACGCCTCGCAGGACACCGCGTACTCCGACGCCCAGGGCGGCAACCTCGACGTCCTCGACGCCGTGCCGGACAGCGCGTTCAAGACCTACAAGTCCGACTTCCCGGACTCGAACGTCAACCAGGCCGCCGCGATCTTCCAGGCGATCTACCTGCCCTACTACCTCGACCACTGGAAGGGTGAAGAGGGCAAGCTGCGTCGCGAGGCCGTCTCGATGGCGATCAACCGCAAGCAGATCACCGACAAGATCTTCGACGGCACCCGCACCCCGGCCAAGGACTTCACCTCCCCGGTGATCGCCGGCTGGAACGACGACCTCGAGGGTTCGGACGTCCTGGACTACAACGAGTCCGAGGCCAAGAAGCTCTGGGCCGAGGCCGACAAGATCTCGAAGTACGACGACACGCTCACCATCACGTACAACGCCGATGGTGGCCACGAGGCCTGGGTGACCGCGGTCACGAACTCGATCTCGAACACGCTCGGCATCAAGGCCGAGGGCAACGCGATCCCGACGTTCCAGGAAGCCCTGGACCTCCAGACGAACGACAAGCTCACGGGCGGCAGCCGCACCGGTTGGCAGGCCGACTACCCGTCGCTGTACAACTTCCTCGGCCCGACCATGGGTGAGGGCTCGTCGAACAACTACTCGCGGTACGACTCCAAGGAGTACAACGAGCTGCTCGCCAAGGGCCGTTCGGCTGCGACGGTCGAAGAGGGCAACAAGTCCTTCGACCAGGCACAGGAACTCCTGTTCCAGGACCTGCCCGAGATCCCGCTCTGGTACTCCAACGTGACCGGTGTCTGGAACGCGGACAACGTGTCGAACGTCAAGTTCGGCTGGAACTCGGTGCCGCTGTACTACGACATCGAGGTCAAGAAGTAACACCGGTCTCCTCGAGACCAAGGCGCGAGCAGGTATCCTGCCTCGCGACCACCGGACGGGGGTTCGGGGACCGCACAGGTCCCCGAACCCCCGTACCACGGTGACAACACCCCCACACAGCGGGCGCCCTCCCGCACCGGACATCCGTGCCGACCCTCGGACCGTCCACCCCTCACCACAATGAACCTGATCGACATCGCTCCGGACCGGGCAGTGATCTGATGCTCTGGTACCTCGGCAAGCGCCTCCTGCAACTCATCCCCGTGTTCTTCGGGGCCACGTTCCTCATCTACTTCCTGGTCTTCTCGCTGCCCGGCGACCCGATCGCCGCGCTGTTCGGCGACCGGCAGCCGTCGCCGCAGGTCATCGAGACGCTGCGTCAGCAGTACAACCTCGACAAGCCGTTCATCGTGCAGTACCTGCTCTGGATCGGCGGCGTGTTCCGCGGCGACCTCGGCGTGACCTACTCGGGTCTGCCGGTCAGCCAGCAGCTCGCATCGGCCTTCCCGATCACCGCGCGCCTGGCGATCCTCGCGCTCGTGTTCGAGGCCGTCGCCGGCATCGTCGTCGGCGTCATCGCCGGTCTGCGCAAAGGCAAGCTGTTCGACGCCACCGCGCTCGTCGTGTCGCTCCTGCTCATCTCGGTGCCGACCTTCGTCGTCGGGTTCGTGCTGCAGTACGTCTTCGGCATCAAGCTCGGGCTGTTCCGGGTCACGGTGTCCGGCGAGGCGCCGTGGAGTGAACTCGTCCTGCCGGCGATCGTCCTCGCCTCGGTCTCGTTCGCGTACATCGTGCGTCTGACCCGGGCCAGCGTCGCCGAGAACATGAGCGCCGACTTCGTGCGCACCGCCACGGCCAAGGGCCTGCCCCGTCGTCGTGTCGTCGGCGTGCACATCTTCCGGAACTCGCTCATCCCCGTGGTGACCTACCTGGGTGTCGACATCGGCAACCTGATGGTCGGCGCGATCGTGACCGAGGGCATCTTCAACATCAACGGTGTCGGCGGCACGGTGTTCCGTGCCGTCAAGCTCGGCGAGGGCCCGACGGTGGTCTCCTTCGTCGCCGTGATGGTCATCATCTTCATGCTCGCCAACCTCCTGGTGGACCTGCTCTACGCCGTCCTGGACCCGAGGATCCGCTATGCCAAGTAACGCCGCACCCCGCTCGGCGACGCACTACGTCGCCCCGCTCGAAGAAACCCCCCTGCAGGCGGTCGACCAGGTCAACGAGGACGAGAAGACCCGTTCCCTGTGGACCGACGCCTGGGAGTCCATGCGGACCCGCCCGACGTTCTGGATCTCCTCGATCCTGATCCTGCTGATCATCGTCGTCGCGGTCTTCCCGGGGCTCTTCGCCCACGTCGACCCGCGCGCGTCGAACCTCGACAACAGCGACGGCGGACCCGAGGCCGGGCACATCCTCGGCTTCACGCGTCAGGGCTCGGACGTCTACGCCCGCGTGATCTGGGGAGCCCAGAACTCGCTCATCGTCGGCATCGTCGCGACGATCCTGGTGTCGATCGTCGGCATCGTGATCGGTTCCCTGGCCGGCTTCTACGGCGGCTGGCTCGACACGATCGTGTCCCGCATCGGTGACATCTTCTTCTCGATCCCCACCGTCCTCGGTGCGATCGTGATCATGTCGGTCATCCCCGCGCGGAACGCGATCACCGTCGCGCTCGTCCTCGCCGCGTTCGCGTGGCCGCAGATCGCCCGCATCATGCGTGGCGCCGTGCTGAGCGCCAAGCAGGCCGACTACGTCATGGCGTCGGCGGCCCTGGGTGTCAACCGGTTCCGGACGCTCGTGCGCCACGTCATCCCGAACTCGCTGGCTCCGGTCATCGTGGTCGCGACCGTGTCGCTCGGCACCTTCATCGTCGCCGAGGCGACGCTGTCGTTCCTCGGCATCGGTCTGCCGCCGTCGGCCCTGAGCTGGGGCCTCGACATCGGCACCGCCCAGACGTCGATCCGCACGAACCCGTCGACGATCTTCTGGCCGTCGGCAGCCCTGTCCATCACCGTGCTCGCGTTCCTGCTCCTCGGTGACGTGGTGCGCGACGCGCTCGACCCGAAGGCGAGGGCCCGCCGATGAGCGAGACACTGACCCAGACGAACAGCAGCCGCACCGGTGGTTCCGGCGCCCCGCTGCTCGAGATCACCGACCTGCAGGTCGGCTTCAAGACCCAGAGCGGCCTCGTGCAGGCCGTCCGCGGCGTCAACCTCACCCTCGAGCAGGGCGAGCGGCTGGCCATCGTCGGCGAGTCCGGTTCGGGCAAGTCGACGAGCGCCCAGGCGATCATCAAGCTGCTCCCCGGCACCGGTGAGGTCACCGGCGGCTCGATCAAGTTCAACGGGCGTGAGCTCGTCGGGCTGAGCGACAAGGAGATGTCGGAGATCCGCGGGAAGGAGATCGGCTACGTCCCCCAGGACCCGATGTCGAACCTCAACCCGCTGTGGTCGATCGGCTTCCAGGTCGAAGAGGCGATCCGTGCGAACGGCATGGCGACCGGCAAGAAGGCCGTCCGTGACCGTGCCGTCGAAGTCCTGCAGGAAGCCGGCCTCGGCGACGCCTCGACCCGCCTGAAGCAGTACCCGCACGAGTTCTCCGGCGGCATGCGCCAGCGCGTGCTCATCGGCATCGGTCTGTCGAGCCGCCCGCAGCTGCTCATCGCCGACGAGCCGACGAGCGCGCTCGACGTCACCGTCCAGCGCGTCATCCTCGACCACCTCGAGAGCCTGACCCGCGACTTCGGCACCTCGGTGCTGTTCATCACGCACGACCTCGGCCTCGCCGCCGAGCGCGCCGAGAAGCTCGTCGTGATGTACAAGGGCCAGGTCGTCGAGGCCGGTCCCTCGAAGGAGATCCTCGCCAACCCGCAGCACCCGTACACGCAGCGGCTCGTCGCGGCGGCCCCGTCGCTGGCCAGCCGTCGCATCCAGTCGAAGGTGCAGCACGCGCGCGTCGACATCGCCGACGCCGGCAACGACGACGCCGAGCTGATCGCCCGGGCCCAGGAGCGCGAGCACCGTCCGGCCGAGGACCTCATCGTGGTGAAGAACCTCGAGAAGGTCTACAAGCTGCGCGGCAAGAGCCTCGCCACCCGCGAGCTCAAGGCCGTCGACGACGTGTCGTTCTCGATCCAGAAGGGCACCACCACGGCGCTCGTGGGCGAGTCCGGTTCGGGCAAGTCGACCGTCGCGAAGCTCGTCCTGCAGCTCGAGAGCATCACGAGCGGCACCGTGCAGTTCGACGGCATCGACATCGGCGCGCTGAAGGGCAAGGACCTCTTCGACTTCCGCCGTCGCGTGCAGCCGGTGTTCCAGGACCCGTACGGCTCCCTGGACCCGATGTACAACGTCGGGAACACGATCGCCGAGCCGCTCGCCACGCACAAGGTGGGCGACAAGGCCTCGCGTCGCGCCCGGGTGCTCGAGCTGCTCGACCAGGTCGCGCTGCCGAAGTCGATGGTGAACCGCTACCCGAACGAGCTGTCCGGTGGCCAGCGACAGCGCATCGCCGTCGCCCGCGCGCTGGCGCTCAAGCCGGAGGTCATCGTCCTCGACGAGGCCGTCTCCGCGCTGGACGTGCTCGTGCAGGGGCAGATCCTCGACCTGCTCACCGAGCTGCAGACCGAGCTCGGCCTGACGTACCTGTTCATCACGCACGACCTCGCGGTCGTCCGCCTCGTCGCGGACAACGTGTGCGTCATGCGCCGTGGGCAGATCGTCGAGAAGGCGACGACCGACGAGGTCTTCGCTGCCCCGAAGGAGCAGTACACGAAGGACCTCCTGGCCGCCATCCCCGGCGCCGGGTTCGAGTTCGGACGCTGATCCACCTGGACACGAACGAGGCCGGACGCCCCGTCGTCCTCCGCGCTGGTCGCGGGGGCGCGGTGGCGTCCGGCCTCGTCGCCGTCCTGGGCCTGTTCCTGCTCGGCGATGCGGCGTTCCGGGGGAGCTGGGACGTCGTCCTCCGTGCCGCCGGCCCGATCGCCGTGCTCGTCTGGGCGCTCTGGGTCCTGACCTACCGCCCGTGCATCGTCATCGACGAGCGCGCGGTCACCGTGGTCAACCCGCTCCGCCGCACCGTGGTGCCGTGGCAGGCCGTCGCCGACGTCCGGCTCCGCTGGCAGATCGTGATCGAGACGGTCGCCGGCCGGAAGGTCCAGTGCTGGGGTGGGCCGTCGCTGCCGCGGCCGAAGCCGGCCCGGCGCGGTGAGCGGGCCGTCCTGCGACAGCCCGACGAGATGACGGTACTGCTCGACCGCTGGTCCGAGCACCGCGACGGCACCGGCGCCGGCGACGCCGTGCGCGGCTGGGACGTGCCGGCCCTGGCGGTCGGCGCAGCGGCGCTGGCGCTGCTCGCCGCTTCGTTGCTCAGCCTGTGGCTCGGAGCCTGACGCGGCTCGCGATCGCGACCACACGACGGACG
>NZ_MJGT01000024.1:0-23128 GCF_001864975.1 Curtobacterium sp. MMLR14_002 | reverse complement strand
CGGGCCTCCCGTCCGTCCGTTGGTCACGCCCACGGCGTGACCGGCGTCGTCAGACGACCGCGCCGACCCGCTCGGTGAGCAGGTGCTCCTGGTCGGTCTGGATGCAGGCGACACCGCGGCCGTGCACGGGCTCGAGACCCGGGTCGATCGTGCGGCACTGCTCCTGCCGGCCCTCGTCGAGGAGCTGGTAGAGCGGGCAGCGCGTGCGGAACCGGCAGCCGTCGATGCGCTCCGTGGGGGAGGGCAGGTCGCCGTCGAGCAGGATGCGCCCGCGGGCGGCCTCGGCCATGGGGTCCGGCACCGGCACGGCCGACAGCAGGGCCCGGGTGTACGGGTGCTGCGGGTCCGAGAAGACCGCGTCGCCGTCGCCGTACTCGACGATGCGGCCGAGGTACATGACCGCGACGTCGTCGGCGATGTGCCGGACGACGGACAGGTCGTGCGCCACGAACAGGTAGGACAGCCCGAGGCGGTGCTTGAGGTCCTCGAGCAGGTTGATCACACCGGCCTGCACCGAGACGTCGAGCGCGGAGACCGGCTCGTCGAGCACCAGGATCTTCGGCTCGACGATGAGCGCACGGGCGATGCCGATGCGCTGCCGCTGGCCGCCGGAGAACTCGTGCGGGTACCGGTCGATGTAGCTCGGCTCGAGCCCGACCAGCTCGAGCACCTCGCGCACCCGCCGGCGGATCTCGTCCTTCGCGACGCCGTGCACGGTGAGGGGTTCACCGATCACCGAGCCGATGTCGAGGCGCGGGTCGATCGACGCCATCGGGTCCTGGAACACGACCTGGATGTCGCGGCGCAGGGCCAGACGGTCCTTCTTGGACAGCGAGGCGGTGTCGACGCCGTTCACCCGGATGGTGCCGTGCTGGGCACCGGCGAGCTCGAGGATCTCCATGATGGTGGTCGTCTTGCCGCAGCCGGACTCGCCGACCAGACCGAGCACCTGGCCGCGCTTGAGCGTCAGGGAGATGCCGTCCACCGCGTGCACCTCGCCGATCTGCCGGCGGAAGAGCGCGCCCTTGGTGAGCGGGAACGTCTTGACGACGTCCTGCAGCTCGAGCACGACCTCGTCGCCGTGGTCGACCGCTGCCTCGGGGACGTCCTCGGGGCGGGGGAAGATCTCCGAGCGCTCGAGGGTGCCCGCGGCGATCTCGTCGCGACGGATGCACGCGGCGGTGTGGTCGTCGAGCAGGGTGCCGTTGCCGATCGTCTGGACGGCGCCGGTCAGGACCGGGTTGTCGGCGCTCTGCGGCACCGACGGTGCGACGAGGGCGGGTTCGCCGTCGCGGCAGGCGTCGATGACGGCGGGGCAGCGGTCGGCGAACGGGCAGCCGGTCGGCTTCTGCGTGAGCAGGGGCGGGCGGCCGTCGAGCGGGACGAGCCGCTCGGTGCGGGCGGACGTCATGTTCGGCATCGAGCGGAGCAGCCCGATCGTGTACGGCATCACCGGTTCACGGAACAGGGGGAGCACCGGCGCCGTCTCGACGATCCGGCCGGCGTACATCACGGCGACGCGGTCGGCGTTGCCGGCGACGACGCCGAGGTCGTGCGTGATGAGCACGACGGCCGCACCGGTCATGTCCTTGGCGGTCTGCAGCACGTCGAGGATCTGCGCCTGGATCGTCACGTCGAGCGCCGTGGTGGGCTCGTCCGCGATGATCAGCTTCGGGTCGTTCGCGATGGCGATGGCGATCATCGCGCGCTGGCGCATGCCGCCGGAGAACTCGTGCGGGAACGCGTCGAGTCGTCGCGCCGGGTTCGGGATGCCGACGATGCGCAGGAGTTCCTCGGCGCGGGTGCGTGCGGCGTGCTGGGTGAGGGAGCGGTCGTGCAGGCGCAGGCCCTCGATGATCTGCTGGCCGATCGTGTACACCGGCGTCAATGCGGACAGCGGGTCCTGGAACACCATCGCGATGTCCCGGCCGCGCAGCGCCGACATCTCGCGATCGTTCCTGCCGACGAGCTCCTGCCCGTCGAACCGGATGCTGCCCTGCACCTGGGCGGAGGACGGCAGCAGGCCCATCACGGCCATCGAGGACACCGACTTGCCGGAACCCGACTCGCCCACGATGCCGAGGAACTCACCGGGGGCCACCGAGTAGTCGACACCCCGGACCGCGTAGACGGGCTTGGTCTTCGGGTTGAACGTGACCGACAGGTCGGACACGGTGAGCAGCGGCTCAGTCACGGTTGGCTCCGGAGGTGGGGTCGATGGCGTCGCGCAGGGCGTCGCCGAGCAGGCTGGTCGAGAGCACGGTCGCGACGAGTGTCGCGGCGGGCAGGACGAACAGCCACGGGCGGGTGACGGCGGACTGGCTGCCGGCGGCGAGCAGGGTGCCGAGCGACACGTCGGGGATCTGGATGCCGAAGCCGAAGAAGCTCAGCGAGCTCTCCGCCAGGATCGCGGCTCCGACGCCGAGTGTGGCGTCGATGATGAGCAGCGACGCGACGTTCGGCAGGATGTGCCGCCGGATGATCGTGAACGCCGGGACGCCCATGAACCGGGCGGCCTTGACGTAGTCGCGCTCGCGCAGGGACATCGTCTGCCCGCGGATCACCCGGGCCATCACCATCCAGCTGAACACCGCGAGGCCGACGATGAGGGCCACCCACGTCAGGTTCTTGAACACCGGGCTGAGCAGCACGAGCGCGTAGAACGACGGGATCACGAGCAGCAGGTCGATGACCCACACGAGCAGCCGGTCGGTGAGGCCGCCGAAGTACCCGGCGATCGCGCCGACGATGCCGGCGATCAGGGTCGCTGCCGGTCCGGCGATCAGGCCGATGAGCAGCGACTTCTGCAGGCCGACCAGGGTCTGCGCGTAGATGTCCTGGCCGATGTCGTTCGTGCCGAACCAGTGCGCAGCGCTCGGCGGCATGCCGAACGCCAGCCCGTCGGAGTCGACGGCGTTCCAGTGGTACAGGTACGGGCCGAGGAACGCCCAGAGGATGATGAGCAGCAGGGCGCTGCCACCGATGCGTGCGCGCCAGGTGCCGAACACCTTGCGCCAGAGCGGGGTGCGGCCGCCCTTCACCTCGATGACGTGCGCCGGCGTCCCGGCGTTGCCGTCGCCGGGGTCACCGGCGGTGGTCGTGGTCGTGGGGTCGAGAACAGACACGGGTCACACCCTCACTCGCGGGTCGAGCGCGGCGTACAGCAGGTCCGCGAGGGTCCCTGCGATGAGCACGAGGATCGCCGTGAAGAGGATCGTGCCCGACGCCGCGTTGATGTCGTTGTTGCTGATGCTCTGGACGAAGTACTCGCCCATGCCGTGCCAGCTGAAGACCAGCTCGGTGATGCTCGCACCGGTCAGGATGAGTCCGAACGAGTACGCGAAGAAGGTCGACATCGGGATGAGGGCGACCCGCACACCGTGGCGCATGATCGCCGACCCGCGGGTGCGGCCCTTCGAGCGTGCGGTCCGGATGAAGTCGTTCGACAGCACGTCGAGCATCGCCGAGCGCTGGTAGCGCGAGTACGTGGCGACGGCGCCGATGGTCAGCGAGATCGTCGGCAACAACAGGTGTCCGAGCCGGTCGCCGAGCACCGGGAAGAACCCGGTCACCCCCGGCGTGTACTCGCCGGTGAACCGGATCACCTGCGTCCCGACGCCCTGGTTGAGCGTGGTCGCGAGGATCATCAGCACGACCGCGATGACGAAGGTCGGGGTGGCGAGCACCGCGAACGACAGGTACGTCGACACCTGGTCGGAGGTGCGGTACTGCCGGACCGCGTTCCAGACGCCGAGCAGCACCCCGAGGATCGCGCCGAGCAGCGTGCCGATCACGAGCAGCCGCAGGCTGGTGCCGGAGCGGGCGATGATGTCGGCCGTCACCTCGGTGCCGCGGGTGCTCATGCCGAGCGAGCCGTGCGTCACCAGACCGACCCACCAGTCCCAGGTGCGGACGAGGAGCGGAGTGTCCGGATCGGCGCCGAGCTTGCGGAGCGACGCCTGGATGGTGCCCGGCGGCACGGCCGGGTTGCGCCCCAGGAACCGGGCGGCCGGGTTCAGCGTCGTGCTGGCGAGGATGTACCCGAGCGTGGTCGCCACGATCGTCAGGACGATGTAGTTGACGATCCGCTTTGCGATGAAGGCGAGCATGTGGTTCGTGACCTCTGGGTGCGGCCGTCCGACCGGACGGCGTTGTCGGTGGCGACAGGCTAGCCGTTCGAGCGACTGGGTGGGACAACGGAAGTGACGCTATGCAACATTCGTTACGAGCGTGTTTCGATTCATCGCACAGACCCTTGTGCCGCCTTCGGATGTGGCTAGGGTTCTCAACCAACAGGCGCGACGGCGGGGGCCGCCGCGGTCCGGCGCGATCTGCGCGAACCACAACGAAAGGGAATCCTCGCCATGCGAAAGAGGATCAAGGGCATCGCCGTCCTGGCCACCGCTGCGGCAGCTGCCGTCGTGCTGGCCGGCTGCTCCGGCGGCGGAGAAGCGGGCGGCGACAAGTCCGCGGTCGCCGAGTCGTCGCTGAAGTCGACCGGCTGGACCGTCGCGGACCGCGCGGACGTCAAGGACGGCGGGTCGATCACCCTGCCGATCGACACCGCTCCGGCGAACTGGCAGCTGCTCAACCTGGACTCGGGGACCGTCGACGACACGACGATCTCGCAGACCTACCTGCCGAGCTTCATCCAGTTCAAGGAGAACGGCGAGTGGGAGGCGAACAAGGACTACGCGACCTCGGTCGAGCTGACCAAGGACTCGCCCCAGACCGTCGAGATCAAGATCAACCCGAAGGCCGTGTGGTCGGACGGCACCCCGATCAGTGCGAAAGACGTCATCGCGAACTGGAAGGCGCTGAACGGCTCCGACAAGGCCTTCGCGCCGCTGTCCACCAACGTGTGGGAGGACGTGGACTCGGTCAAGCAGGGCTCCGACGAGCGTGACGTCATCATGACGTTCTCGAAGACCAACGCCGACTGGGCGAGCGTCCTCACCGCGATCTACCCGTACTGGGCCGTCGACACCCCGGACCACTTCAACAAGGCCTGGGCCAAGGCGCCGTACGCCGCCGACGGCAAGACCTACGTCTCCGGTGGCCCGTACATCCTGAAGTCCTTCGACGCCAACGGTGGCGTCGTGACCTTCGAGAAGAACCCGAAGTGGTGGGGCGACGAGGGCAAGCTCGACACGATCGTCTTCAAGACGGTCTCCCGCGACGGTGTCGCCCAGGCGTACGGCAACAAGGAGCTCGACGCCTTCAACCTGAACGGCAGCGCCGACAACCTCAAGACGGCGAACTCGCGCTCCGACTCGAAGATCGAGCGGTCGCTCGGCACCACGCAGCGCCAGATCACGCTGAACGGCACCTCGGACGTCTTCAAGGACCAGGACGTGCGCCAGGCGTTCGCGCAGGCCATCAACCGCAAGGTGCTCGCCCAGGCGATCCTGTCGCCGGTGAAGAGCCCGGGTGACGTGCTCAACAACCTGACGTACCTGCCCGGTCAGGAGGGCTACCAGGACGACGTGTCGAGCGTCTACGGCTACAGCACCGACAAGGCGAAGTCGAAGCTCGAGGACGCCGGTTGGAAGATCGGCTCGGACGGCTACGCGACGAAGGGCGGCAAGGAACTCGACGTCCGCTTCGTGATCCCGTCGGACAACCCGAACTCGGCGAACGTCGCGCAGCTCGTGCAGCAGCAGACCAAGCTCGCCGGCTTCAAGGTGACCATCGACACCGTGCCCTCCGACGACTTCTTCACGAAGTACATCACCACGACGACCCGTGACTTCGACGCCACGTACTTCGCGTGGCAGGGCACGCCGTTCCCGATCTCGTCGCTGAAGTCGATCTACTACCCCGCCGACGCCGGCCAGAACTACACCGGCGTGACGGACGACTCGCTCGGCGCCGCGTGGGACAAGGCGAACGGCGAGCTCGACCCGGATGCCCGCATCAAGGACGCGCAGGCCATCGACAAGAAGATCGTCGCGGTCGCCGGCACCATCCCGCTGTTCGCCGAGCCGTACGCCTGGGGTGTGCGCAAGGACCTGGTGAACTACGGTCCGGCGCAGTTCCAGCAGTCCTCGGTCAAGTGGCAGGACGTCGGCTACACGAAGTAGTCGCGACCGCGTTCACGAACGACACCCCCGACGTCGCACGACGTCGGGGGTGTCGTTCTGCGTCGGGGCAATGTCCGGGCGGCACGGCCGCGAGGACCGCGACGACTGCGCGACCGCTAGAACCGTGCCGCCGTCAGCGACGCCGCGACCCCGAGGACGACCATCGCCAGGATCGTCCAGCCGTGGGTGCGGTGCGTGATCGGCGCAGCCGTCACGGTCGACGGGGGCGGGCCGTCCTGCTCGGCCGGGGCGGGCACGTGGGCCAGCATCCGCGCGGCCGCAGCGTCGACGTCCAGGCGATCCGGGCCTCCCGGCTGGTCACCGGTGTGCGCGGCGAGACGCGCCGTCGGGCGGGTCGCGATCCAGACGCGGCGGACGCCCTCGCTGGTGACCACCTCGATGCCGTACTTCGTGCGCACCTCGCTGATGCGGGACCAGGTGTAGGTGCTGGTCCGCCGGACGTCCACGATGCGCAGGTGCTCCGGCGTCAGCTCGATCCGAGGACGCCAGAGCGCAGCCCAGGCGACGAACGCGACGGCGATGCTCGGGATCGGCACGAGCCAGGGGGCGCCGCCGCCGAGCAGCGCCAGTGGGACGAGCACGACGGCCACGACCCAGAGGACGACGGCGAGGGCGCGCAGGCCGGGGGCGACGATGGTGGTGGGCACCGGACGAGGGTACGAGATGCCTCCCCGGAGACGCCCGGGGAGCGGGTGTGACACACCGGCGCGTATCTCCGGACGACCCGATTCCCCGGGGAGGCAGATCCTGGACGGACCCTCGTGCCGTCAATGGTCGTCGCCCCCAGTTGGGGTGTCAATACCCCACCGCGACGCATTCAGGGGAATCCCACGCCGAGGGCTACGAAACGAGCAGTTCGATCTGTTCGCGGATCGTCTCGGCCTTCGGGAACCGCAGACCGACCAGGCCGACGTGCCGCCACCGGACCACGCCGTCGGGGCCGATCACGAAGACCGACCGACGCAGGCCGATGCCCGGTGCCTGCACCCCGTAGGCGCGGATCACCGAGCCCGCGGTGTCGCTGAGCAGCGGGAACGCGAGCGAGGAGCCGCGGGCGAACCCCTCGTGCGAGTCGAGTGCCTGCGGGCTGATGCCCCACACGGTCGCGCCGAGGTCGGTGAACTCGTCGAGTTCGGCCTGGTAGCTGCAGAGCTGGGCCGTGCAGACCGCCGTCGCGTCGCCCGGGTAGAAGGCCAGCACCACGGTACGGCCGATCTCGGCGGACAGGTCGTACTCGTCGTCGGAGCGGACGCCGCCGCGCACGACCATCCCCGGCAGGGTGAACGACGGGGCGGACTCGCCGATCGCGGGGATGCTCATGCGTCTCAAGGTAGGGCGGCCCGGCGGTGGTTGCCCCTCGGCGCGCTGTGCGGGGGCTGTGGATGCGCTCCGCGGCCTACGAGAACAACTGCGGGAACGCGTGCGCCACCCAGGGGTACCCGACGAAGACCACCGCGTCGAGCAGGGCGTGCGTGATGACGAGCGGCAGGAGCCGGCCCCACCTCGTGTAGATCCAGCCGAACACGATGCCCATCACCGCGTTGCCGATGAACGCCCCGAACCCCTGGTACAGGTGGTAGCTGCCGCGCAGCAGAGCGGTCGACAGGATCATCTGCCAGCGGCCCCACCCGAGGTCGCCGAGTCGGGCGTAGAGGTACCCGATCACGATCACCTCTTCCTGCAGGCCCGAGCGGATCGCGGACAGCAGCAGGACCGGGACCGTCCACCAGTACGAGTTCAGCGCGGCGGGGTCGACCGCGACCGTGATGCCGAGCGCCCGCCCCGCGAAGTACAGCGCGAGCCCGGGGATCCCGATGCACAGGGCGATGAGCGCCGGGCCGCCCAGGTCCGGCTTCGCCCGGAACCGGTCGATCCCGAGCCGGCCCAGGTGCGGTCGCGACGTGCTCCACAGGAGGTAGCAGACGAGCGCCACCGGGGCCAGGTCCACCGCGATGCCGAGGAGCTGCCGGGCGAGGTCGACGTACTGCACCGTCGTCGACGAGGTGTTCAGCGCCGTCGACTGCTCGCCGAGCGGGGTCGTCTGCGACAGGTCGTCGATGATCTGCAGGATCGAGTAGAGGGCGCTGGCGCCGAGCGAGAGCAGCAGGACGATGGTGATCTCGACCCACGTTCGCCGACGGCTCATGCGCTGTACTCCTGTCGCTTGCGAACTACCGGTAGACTGGCGTGTCGGGCGTTCTGCCCACGGGTGCGGTGCTGTGAAAACACTGGCCCGACACTCTCCCAGAAATTGAAGGATGTCCTGTATGGCGCTCGCCACCCGGTCCGACCTGCGCAACGTCGCCATCGTGGCACACGTCGACCACGGCAAGACCACCCTCGTCGACGCGATGCTCACGCAGACCAACTCGTTCGACGCCCACTTCGAGGGCGAAGACCGCATGATGGACTCGAACGACCTCGAGCGCGAGAAGGGCATCACGATCCTCGCGAAGAACACGTCGGTGCTCTACAACGGCAAGCACGCGACCGAGTTCGGCGCGGACGGCCCCATCACCATCAACGTGATCGACACGCCCGGTCACGCCGACTTCGGTGGTGAGGTCGAGCGCGGCCTCTCCATGGTCGACGGTGTCGTGCTGCTCGTCGACGCCTCCGAAGGTCCCCTGCCCCAGACCCGCTTCGTGCTGCGCAAGGCGCTCGCCGCGAAGCTCCCGGTGATCCTGCTCGTCAACAAGACGGACCGGCCCGACTCCCGCATCGACGAGGTCGTCTCCGAGTCCCAGGACCTGCTCCTCGGCCTCGCCTCCGACCTGTCGGACGAGGTCGACGACCTCGACCTCGACGCGATCCTCGACGTCCCGGTGGTCTACGCCTCGGGTCGCAACGGCGCCGCGTCGCGCAACAAGCCGAACGACGGCGAGCTGCCCGACAACGACGACCTCGAGCCGCTGTTCGAAGCGATCCTCCAGCACGTCCCGGCCCCGAAGTACGACGACGAGCACCCGCTGCAGGCGCACGTCACGAACCTCGACGCCTCCCCGTTCCTCGGTCGCCTGGCGCTCCTGCGCATCTTCCACGGCACCATGAAGAAGGGCCAGACGGTCGCGTGGGTCAAGCACGACGGCACCGTCGTCAACGCCCGCATCACCGAGCTCCTCATCACGAAGGCGCTCGACCGCTACCCGGCCGAGTCGGCGGGCCCCGGTGACATCGTCGCCGTCGCCGGCTTCGACACGATCACCATCGGCGAGACCCTGACCGACCCCGAGGACGTCCGCCCGCTGCCGACCATCACGGTCGACGACCCGGCGATCTCGATGACGATCGGCACGAACACCAGCCCGCTCGTCGGCAAGGTCAAGGGCCACAAGCTGACCGCCCGCATGGTCAAGGAGCGCCTCGACCGCGAGCTCGTCGGCAACGTCTCGCTCAAGGTCCTCGACATCGGCCGCCCCGACGCGTGGGAGGTCCAGGGTCGTGGTGAGCTCGCACTCGCCATCCTGGTCGAGCAGATGCGTCGCGAGGGCTTCGAGCTCACCGTCGGCAAGCCGCAGGTGGTCACGAAGCGTGACGAGAACGGCAAGCTGCAGGAGCCGTACGAGCACATGACGATCGACACGCCGGAGGAGTACCTCGGCGCGATCACGCAGCTCATGGCCGCTCGCAAGGGCCGCATGGAGAACATGACGAACCACGGCACCGGCTGGGTGCGCATGGAGTTCATCGTCCCGTCGCGCGGCCTGATCGGCTTCCGCACGTCGTTCCTCACGGAGACCCGCGGCACCGGCATCGCCAACGCGATCTTCCACGGCTACGACGAGTGGGCCGGCGCGATCCAGACCCGCATCAACGGCTCGATCGTCTCCGACCGCTCCGGTGTGGTGACGCCGTTCGCCATCACGAACCTCCAGGAGCGGATGTCGTTCTTCGTCAACCCGACCGAAGAGGTCTACGAGGGCATGGTCATCGGCGAGAACTCGCGCGCCGACGACATGGACGTGAACATCACCAAGGAGAAGAAGCTCACCAACATGCGGTCGGCCAACGCCGACACGTTCGAGTCGATGACGCCGTCGCGTCAGCTCTCGTTGGAGGAGTGCCTCGAGTTCGCCCGTGAGGACGAGTGCGTCGAGGTCACCCCCGCCGCCGTGCGCATCCGCAAGGTGGAGCTGGACGCGTCGGCTCGCCAGCGCTCCTACGCGCGTCTCAAGCGCCAGGACGCGTAAGCACCAGCACGAGCAACACGCGCGGAGGCCCGTCCTCCGTCCGACGGCCCGGTCACCTGCAACAGGTGGCCGGGCCGTTCGCGGTTGTACCGTGGTCAGCGTGACTCTCGACCTGCTCTCGATCTACCAGGACCTGCACGCCCACCCGGAGCTCGGCTTCCAGGAGCACCGCACCGCCGGTGTCATCACTGCGAAGCTCGCCGAGATCGGTGGGATCGAGGTGACGACGGGCGTCGGCGGCACCGGCGTCGTCGGTGTCCTGTCGAACGGCGAGGGCCCCGTGGTCTGGCTCCGCGCCGACATGGACGGCCTGCCCGTGCAGGAACGCACCGGCCTGTCCTACGCCAGCGAGCACGTCGGCACCGACGACGAGGGCCGCGAGGTCCCGACCATGCACGCCTGCGGCCACGACATCCACGTCACGTGGCTGCTCGGCACGCTGGAGCGCCTGGCCGCCACCACGGGGGACTGGCGCGGCACGGTCGTCGCCGTCTTCCAGCCTGCTGAAGAGGTCATCTCCGGCGCCCGCGCGATGGTCGAGGACGGCCTGGTCGAGCGGTTCCCGAAGCCGGACGTCGTGCTCGGGCAGCACTCCGCGCCCGCACCGGTCGGCATCGTCGCGGTCGGCACCGGCCCCGTGATGGCGTCGAGCGACCGGCTGACGGTGACCTTCAACGGTCGTGGGGCGCACGGTTCGGCACCGCAGGCCTCGCTCGACCCGGTCGTCACCGCGGCCTCGGCCGTCGTGCGGCTGCAGACCGTCGTCGCCCGCGAGGTCTCGCCGAGCGACGCAGGGGTCGTCACCGTCGGCAGCTTCCACGCCGGCACGCGGGCGAACATCATCCCCGACGAGGCCGTGATCGAGATCTCGACCCGGGCCCGCAACGAGGAGACCCGCCAGCGCATCATCGCCTCGATCGAGCGCATCGTCCGTGCCGAGAGCACGGCCGGTGGCCTGTCCGAGCCGACGATCGTGCGTGCACCTGGCGCCGAGGTCACCGTGAACGACGCCGAGGCCGCCGCCACCGTGCTCGACGCGATCCGCGCCGAGGTGCCGGGAGCCCGCGACCTGGAGATCGGGCTCGCCATGGCGTCGGAGGACGTCGGCCAGCTCGCCACCGCCGCCGGAGCGCCGCTCGTGTACTGGTTCACGGGCATCACCGACCCGGAGCGCTTCCGCCGCGGCGAGGAGATCCCGAGCAACCACTCGCCGTTCTACGCGCCGCAGGCCGAGACCGCGATCCCGGTCGGTGTCGACGCCCTGGTCGCGGCGACGCGCGCCTACGTCGCCTGACACGTTCTTCGGGAAGGAGGCCCGGGGCGGCCCCGCCGCGCACGTGACCGCCCCGGGGACGGCACGTTCACAGCCAACTCGCGCCGGGCCTCCCGGCTCGTCCGTTACGGTCGCGCCATGCGTTCCCTCCGTACCCCGCTGATCGCCGCCGTCGCTGCCGGCATCGCCCTGGCCGGACTCACCGGCTGCTCGACCCAGGCCGTGCAGCAGGCCACCGACCTCGGGTCCTCCGTCGCGTCGAACGTCGCCGACGGGGTCGCGGGCATCGACGGCAAGGCGATCCAGGACGGCATGTCCTCGGTCGCCGGTGGCATCGACGGCGCGCTCGACACGGCGCTCAAGGGTGCCGATGTGACCTCCGACGGCAAGGTGCCGGACGGGTTCCCGTCGGCCGACGTCCCGCTCGTCGACGGCACCGTGCTCGGTGGGGGAGCCGGACCGAACGGCTCGGGGTGGGTCGCGCAGGTCCGGGCGGCCTCCGTCGACGACTTCCAGGCCGCTGTCCAGCAGCTCACCGACGCCGGGTACACCGAGTCGGCCAAGCGTGCGGACTCGTCGAGCGCGTTCGGCATGTTCCGGAGCGACGCCTACCGCGTCGTCCTGACCTTCTCGGAGACCAAGGACAGCGGCGGCGTCACGGCGACCTACATCGTCACGCCCCGCTAGTCCCGTACCCTTGGGGACGATGTCGAAGGCCCCTGCCACGCGCCCCGAGCGCGTCCTGATCGTGCACGCCCACCCCGACGACGAGACGCTCTCGTCGGGCGGGACCATCGCGACCCTGCTCGAGCGCGGCGCCGAGGTGACCGTGCTCACCGCGACCCGGGGCGAGCGCGGTGAGATGCTCACGGAGCAGTTGGCCCCGCTGGCCGGGGACCCCGCGCGGGTGGCACGGCACCGGGAGACCGAGATCGCTGCGGCCCTCGCCGCCCTCGGTGGTCCGCAGCACCTGTGGCTCGGCGGGCGCGGTGCCCGGCCGACCGACCTGCCGGAGCGTCGCTACGTCGACTCCGGCATGCAGTGGGGCCCGGACGGGCGGGCCACCGCCGCGGACGACGCCCCGGCCGACTCGCTGACGGCGGCGGACCTGGGCGAGGTCGTCGACGACGTCCGCGCCGCGATCCGCTCCACCGGTGCCGACGCCGTGATCAGCTACGCCGACGACGGCGGCTACGGGCACCCCGACCACGTGCGGATGCACCACGCGGCGCAGTACGCGGCCCGTGCCGAAGAAGTCCCGTTCTCGATGATCGTCGACCCCGCCAGCGGCCAGGCCGACGTCACGGTCGACGTCCTGCCGGTCCGGGCCAAGGTGCGGGCGGCGGTCGAGCAGTACCGCTCCCAGGTCGCCGTCGACCCCGTGGACCCCGCCGACCCGAGCGCTCTGTCGTGGGTGATGCCGCACGGCGTCCGGCAGCACGCCCCGGCGGTCGAGGCGTTCCGGCACGACGCGGCCCTGCAGCCGGCGGCCCCGCAGACCTACGCCGAGATGTCCGGCCAGGGCAAGGCCGCGGCGGTCGTCGTCTCGCTGCTGCTCGGACTGCTCGCGGGCGGCCTCGGGACGGTCACGCACCAGCAGACGCTCGGCGCGTTCCCGGTCGGACTCGTCGTCACCACCCTCATCGTGCTCGGCCTGACCGTGGGCGTGCGGCTCGTCTACCGCTCGCGGGCGATGGTCGCCGCGATCGGCATCGGGATCCTCGTCGCGACGCAGGTGCTCGTGTCGGTCGGCGGGGAGAGCTCGCCGCTCGTCCTCGCCAACGCGGCCGGGTACGTGTGGACGTTCGCCCCCGCGGTCATCGCCGCCCTGGTCCTCGCGTGGCCGGACCTGTCGGGGCTGCGGTCCCGGACGGCCCCGGGCCGCGAGTAGACTCGAACCCGCTCGTCGAAGGGAGCACCCGAACCGTGACCTACGTGATCGCCCAGCCCTGTGTCGACGTCAAGGACCGCGCCTGCATCGACGAATGCCCGGTCGACTGCATCTACGAGGGTGACCGCTCGCTCTACATCCACCCCGACGAGTGCGTCGACTGTGGTGCGTGTGAGCCGGTCTGCCCCGTCGAGGCCATCTACTACGAGGACGACCTGCCCGACCAGTGGGCCGACTACTACAAGGCCAACGTCGAGTTCTTCGACGAGGTCGGCTCGCCCGGCGGCGCTGCGAAGGTCGGCGTGATCCACAAGGACCACCCCGTCGTCGCGGCCGAGCCCGTCCGCGGCTGACCGGACCCGTCGTGGCGCTCGACCTCCCCGACTTCCCCTGGGACCAGCTCGTCCCGTTCAAGCAGCGCGCCGCGGCGTACGAGGGCGGCATCGTCGACCTCAGCGTCGGATCGCCCGTCGACCCCACGCCCGAGGTCGTCCGCACCGCCCTGGCCACCGCGACCGACGCGCACGCCTACCCGCAGGTCGCCGGCACCCCGGCGCTGCGACAGGCCATCGCCGACTGGTACGGCCGTCGGCACGGCGTCGCCCTGACCGAGGCGAACGCGCTGCCGACGATCGGCTCGAAGGAGTTCATCGCGGGCCTCGCGCTCTGGCTCGGCATCGGCCCCGGTGACACCGTGGTGTTCCCTGCCGCCGCGTACCCGACGTACGAGCTCGGCGCCGCACTGGTCCGCGCCGATGCCCTGGCCTCGGACGACCCGGCGGCGTGGCCGTCCAGCACGAAGCTCGTGTGGTTGAACTCCCCGGGCAACCCGGACGGTCGCGTGCTGACCATCGACGAGCTCCGTGCCGCCGTGGTGCGCGCCCGCGAGCTCGGAGCCGTCATCGTCGGCGACGAGTGCTACGCCGAGCTCGGGTGGGACCCGGAGTACGCCACCACCCCGACGCCCACGATCCTGGACCCCCGGGTGGTCGGTGACTCGCTCGACGGCGTGCTCAGCGTGTACTCGTTGTCGAAGCAGTCGAACCTCGCCGGCTACCGTGCGGCCTTCGTCGCCGGTGACGCCGCGATCCTGGCCGACGTCCTGGCCGTCCGGAAGCACGCGGGGCTCATGCCGCCGCTGCCCGTGCAGCAGGCCATGGTCGTCGCGCTCCAGGACGAGACCCACGTGCAGCAGCAGAAGGCCCGCTACCGAGCGCGCCGGAACATGCTCCGGCGAGCACTCGAGGATGCCGGGTTCCGGATCGACCACAGCGAGGCCGGGCTCTACCTCTGGGCCACCCGCGGTGAACCCGCACTCGACACCGTGGCCTGGCTCGCCGACCGCGGGATCCTCGTCGCACCGGGCACGTTCTACGGCGCAGCAGGGGGCGAGCACGTCCGCGTGGCCCTGACAGCGACCGACGAGCGCATCGCCGCAGCGTCGCAGCGACTGGCGAGCAGCCGTCGCCTCGGCACCGCGTAGCACGGACACGAGTCGTTCCGGTGGTGCCCGCAATCCGTGGGAACCACCAAATCGTCACCTGGGATGTGTGCACGACCGACAGGTGCCGCGATTAGGCTGTCCTCGTGACTGACACTGCCAATGACGCTCAGAAGACGGCCACACCGCCCACCACGCCCGTCCCCGTGAGTCCCGCCGCCGAACGGCAGGGCGCGACCGCGACGCTGACGTTCCCGGGTGGCACGGCGGAGTTCCCGATCCTGCAGAGCGTCGACGGCGCGTCCGCGATCGACATCTCGACCTTCAAGAAGCAGACCGGGATGAACACGCTCGACTACGGGTTCGTGAACACCGGTGCGACGAAGAGCGCGATCACCTACATCGACGGCGACCAGGGGATCCTGCGCTACCGCGGGTACCCGATCGACCAGATCGCCGGCAACTGCACCTTCCTCGAGGTCGCGTGGCTCCTGATCTACGGCGAGCTGCCGACCCCCGCCGAGCTCGAGCAGTTCGACGCCCGCATCCGTCGGCACACCCTGCTGCACGAAGACCTCCGCCGCCTGTTCGACGCCCTGCCGCACTCGGCGCACCCGATGTCCGTGCTCTCGAGCGCCGTCAGCGCCCTGTCCACGTACTACGAGGACGACATGGACGTGGACGACCCCGAGAAGGTCGAGCTGCAGACCGTCCGGCTCCTCGCCAAGCTCCCGGTGATCGCGGCCTACGCTCACAAGAAGGCCATCGGGCAGGCGTTCCTGTACCCGGACAACTCGCTGTCGTTCGTCGACAACTTCCTGCGGCTGAACTTCGGCACCATGGCCGAGACCTACAAGCCCAACCCGGTGCTCTCGAAGGCGCTCGAGCGGCTCCTCATCCTGCACGAGGACCACGAGCAGAACGCCTCGACCTCGACGGTGCGCATGGTCGGCTCGACGAAGGCGAACATGTTCGCCTCGATCTCGGCCGGCATCAACGCCCTGTACGGCCCGCTGCACGGCGGTGCGAACGAGGCCGTGCTCGAGATGCTCCAGCAGATCAAGGACTCGGGCGAGCCCGTCACGCGCTTCGTCGAGCGGGTGAAGAACAAGGAGCAGGGCGTCAAGCTCATGGGCTTCGGACACCGCGTCTACAAGAACTACGACCCTCGCGCGAAGCTCGTCAAGGAGTCCGCGCACGAGGTCCTCGAGTCCCTCGGTGTGCAGGACGACCTGCTCGACATCGCGATGGAACTCGAGCAGATCGCACTCGAGGACGAGTACTTCGTCAGCCGCAAGCTCTACCCGAACGTCGACTTCTACACCGGCATCATCTACAAGGCGATGGGCTTCCCGCCGCGGATGTTCACCGTCCTGTTCGCGATCGGTCGTCTGCCGGGCTGGATCGCCCAGTGGCGCGAGCTGAACAACGACCCGCTCAACAAGATCGGTCGCCCGCAGCAGCTCTACGTGGGCGCGCCCGAGCGCGACGTCCCCGCGCGCTAGCGCGTTTGGTGAGCAGCAATGGTCGGGTCCTGCGAGAGGACCCGACCATTGCTGCTCACAAAGTGACGGAAAGGAGGCCCGGTGCCGGTCTCGCGGACCGGCACCGGGCCTCCAGGCATCGTTTCAGGGCCGCTTCCGGTGATGCCGGATCGCGGTCCCGGTGATCAGGATCGCGGCGAAGAGCGCGACCGTCCCCAGAGCGTTGCTCGTCCACAGTCCTGCCGTCGCTGGAGACGTCGTGACGACGACGGCGAACGCCACCAGGCAGATGCTGACGGCGGTCGCGACGAGTACCTGCATCAGCTGACTCCGACCGGTCGTGGCCTCACACACATCGGGGATTCCGTGAGCCGTTGAAGGGGTAGACGCGGAGGGACTTCGATCCGCATCGGATCCCGTTGGTGGTCACTGCCCACGTCGCGGCGGCGATGATCGCTCCGGCCACCACGCAGAACGTCCCGGCGCTGATGGCGCAGACACCTGCGCCCAGCGCCCAGCCAGCACCGCTGATGATCGCGGACTGATCAGTCGCGTTGAAGGAGACGTAGGTTCCGTACTTGTCGCTGCCCGCGCCGAGACGAGCTCGAGGATCGCCCTGCACGATGTCGAACGAGAAGCCGTCTCCGAGCTCGATGGTGGTCGTGCGCGCGCCGTCACGCCCGATCCGCTCGTCGATGACGTACCCGCTGGCGCGGGCTTCAGCGACGGCGACGTCCAGTTGCTCCGGCGTGACGTCCGTCTGCGGTTGTGTTGTTGAATGACCGGCCGCGCTGCTGGGCGCGGAGCGGTCGACTGCTTGCGCGGACGGTGCGACGAGCACGCTGGACGCGATGATCGTGACGGTCGCCGCGAGCGTGATGCCGGTGGTGCGAAGTGACATGTTCTCCCCTTGGCTCGTAGCGCCGCGACAGTGCGACGCTGGCCTCACCGTACCGAGGTGAAACGTGACGTGCAAGAGAAGAAATATCAGGCGGCAGAGCCTTCGGGCGCTACGCGTGCAGCGCGGTGTTCAGCTGGATGCCCTCGCCCTTGCGCTGCAGTGCCTCGACGGCGCCGCTGATGCTGTTGCGGCGGAACAGGATGTTCGGGGTGCCGGAGAGCTCCGCGGCCTTGACGGTCTTCGGGGTGCCGTCGGGGTTCGGTGCCGCGCCGACCAGCACCACCTTCGTGCCGGCCGTGACGTAGAGACCGGCCTCGATGACGGAGTCGTCACCGAGCGAGATGCCGAGGCCCGCGTTCGCGCCGAGCAGCGCGCGCTCGCCGAGCGAGACACGGTGCGTGCCGCCGCCGGAGAGCGTGCCCATGATCGAGGCGCCGCCGCCGATGTCGGTACCGTTGCCGACGACGACGCCCTGCGAGACGCGGCCCTCGATCATGGCGTCACCGAGGGTGCCGGCGTTGAAGTTCACGAAGCCCTCGTGCATGACGGTGGTGCCCGGCGCCAGGTGTGCGCCGAGGCGGACGCGGTTGGCGTCGCCGATGCGGACGCGGTCCGGCACGACGTAGTCGAGCAGGCGCGGGAACTTGTCGATGGCGTGCACGGCGATGCCGGCGCGCTGCAGGGACGGGCGCAGGCGCGTCAGGGAATCGGGGTGCACCGGGCCGGCGTTCGTCCACGCGACGATCGGCAGGTGGCCGAAGACGCCGTCGAGGGAGACCTCGTTCGGGCGGACGTGCAGGTGGCTCAGCAGGTGCAGGCGGAGGTACGCGTCCGGGGTGTTCGTCGGAGCGGCGTCGATCGTGATCTCGGTGGTGACGGCCTCGATCCGGACCTCGCGGCGGGGGTCGTCACCGACGTGCGCCTGCAGCTCGGCGGGGAACACGGCGCCGGCGGGCAGCGCCCCGAGGTGCGTCTCCGGGTACCAGGTGTCGAGCGTCGTGCCGTCGGCGGCGATCGTCGCGAGGCCGTGGCCCCAGGCGTGGGTCGGGCGGTCGGTGGCAGTCGTGTCGGTCACGGCTCCAGGGTACCGAGCGGCCGTCGGCGGGCACCGTCCGGCCGGACGGCCTGGGCGGTGGGGTCGCCCACCGTCCCGACTGCCGGGGCGGTTGGGTTCCCGACCGTCCGGACTGCCGGGGCGGTGCGAGGGGCGGCCGGTAGGCTGCCCGCATGCCGGAGCACCTCGACCTCACCGCCTCGTCCATCGACATCACCCGTGCCATCTGCGACATCGAGTCGGTGTCCGGGAACGAGCAGGCCCTCGCCGACGCGATCGAGGCCGTGCTCGCACCGCTGCCGCACCTCGAGGTGATCCGCGACGGCGACGCGATCGTGGCGCGGACGAACCTGGGCCGTGACCGCCGGGTCGTCATCGCCGGTCACATCGACACGGTGCCGCTCAACGACAACCTGCCGACCGAGTTCCGGACCACCGAGGACGGCACCGAGATCCTCTGGGGCCGCGGCACCGTCGACATGAAGGCCGGCTGCGCGGTGCAGCTCAAGCTGGCGTACGACCTGGTCGACCCCTCGGTCGACGTCACGTGGGTCTGGTACGACCACGAAGAGGTCAGTGATGCCCTGAACGGCCTCGGCCGCCTGGCCCGGACGCGACCCGAACTGCTCACCGCCGACTTCGCGATCCTGGGCGAGCCGTCCGGGGCGCAGATCGAGGGCGGGTGCAACGGCAACCTCCGCGCCGAGATCCGCACGTTCGGCAAGCGTTCGCACAGCGCCCGGAGCTGGATCGGCGACAACGCCATCCACAAGACCGCCCCGATCCTGGCCACCCTCGCCGCGTACGAGCCGCGGACCGTGACGGTCGACGGGCTCGAGTACCGCGAGGGCCTGAACGCGGTCGGCATCAGCGGCGGCATCGCGGGCAACATCATCCCCGACGAGGCGATGGTGCACGTGAACTACCGGTTCGCACCCTCGCGCTCGGCCGACGAAGCCGTCGCCCACATCCGCGAGCTGTTCGACGGGTACGAGGTCACGATCGTCGACCTCGCCGCCGGTGCCCGCCCCGGACTCGACGCCCCGCTCGCGCAGGACTTCGTCGCGGCCGTCGGTGGACCGGAGCCCCGTCCGAAGTACGGCTGGACCGACGTCGCACGCTTCTCGGCGCTCGGGGTCCCCGCGGTCAACTACGGCCCCGGCGAGCCGGTCTTCGCCCACCACGACGACGAGCAGGTCCCGGTCGCGCAGATCACCGCGGTCGAGGCCGGGCTGCGTCGGTGGCTGACGGCCTGACGACGGCGGGGGCCACCCGGAGGACCCCTGCTCGGAACCGCTGGCGGGCCCGGTACCGGGTCGTCCCCTGGTGGGTGCGCATCACGGTCGTCTACGTGCTGGCGCGGCTCGTCACGGGCGCCATGATGCTCGCGTTCGCCCGCTTGCAGGCGGCGAACTCGTTCACCGTGCAGAGCCCGGGCTACCTGTCGTTCGCGTCGGTCTGGGACGGCGCCTGGTACCGCGTGATCGCCACGGGCGGGTACCCGTCGACGCTGCCCGTCGACGCCGCCGGGCACGTGACCGAGAACGCGTGGGCGTTCATGCCCGCGTACCCGTTCCTGGTGCGCGCGCTCACGCTGCTCACCGGAGCGTCGTTCGAGTTCGTCGCGGTCTCGGTGTCGTTGCTCGCCGGACTCGGGGCCGCGCTGGTGTTCCGCCGACTCATGGGCCGGTTCCTCGACCCCGCACGGGCGACGTTCGCCACGGTGCTGTTCTGTGTCGCACCGGTGTCGGCGATGTTCCAGGTGGCCTACGCGGAGTCGATGGGCCTGTTCCTGCTGCTCGTCGCGCTGCTGCTCATGGTGGATCGACGGTGGTGGGCGATGCTGCCCGTCGTGCTCCTGCTCGGCATGACCCGACCGACGGGGCTCGCCTTCGCGTTCCTGGTGGTGCTCTTCGTGGCCGCCTGGGCGATCCGCCCGGCGTGGGTGCGCTCGTCGGAACCGCTGACCCTCCGCCGGCTCGTCCCACCCGCGGTGGTCGCCACGGTGTCGGGCCTGGTCGGTCTGGCGTGGCCGGCGATCGCGTGGGCGGTCACCGGGGCGCCGAAGGCCTACACGGACACCGAGCTCGCCTGGCGGTCGTCGTACATCGGGTGGAAGGAACTCGTGCCGTTCGCGCCGTGGGTGCAGGGGTTCGGGTGGTGGTTCGGGCAGCCGGCCGGCGCGGTGCTGCTCGTCGTCGTGCTCATCGGGTTCGCCGCGTTCGTGTGCATGCCGGCCGCACGCCGGATCGGCATCGAGCTCCGACTCTGGGGCGTGGCGTACCTGGTGTACCTGCTCGCGGTGTTCTTCCCGCAGTCGAGCACCTGGCGCATCCTCGTGCCGATCGCACCGCTGCTCGGCATCGTGGCGCTGCCGCGGTCGCGGGTGTACCGCGTGGCCGTCGTCGTCGCGTTCGTCGGGCTGCAGTGGGTCTGGCTGTACTACACGTGGTGGATCGACGGCTACGACTGGACCCCGCCGTGATCGACGCGGGGCGCCGGAGGCCCGTGGAACCGCGTTCTGCGGAGCATCCGGACGGCGCATCCGACACCCCCAACCTGGGCGGTTTCGCAGTTGCCCCCTCCATACGGGATAATGGGGCTGCATTTACTGCACGAAAGGGGACATCTGATGGCAGCCATGAAGCCGAGGACCGGTGACGGGCCGATGGAGGCTGTTAAGGAGGGTCGACTCATCATCGTGCGGGTTCCGCTCGAAGGTGGAGGCCGCCTGGTCGTCTCGGTCAACGATGCCGAGGCCAAGGAACTCCACGACGCACTCGCTGAGGTCGTCTCGGCCTAGTACGTCGAAGCACCAGAACGGAAGGCCCGGAGCGTGTACGCTCCGGGCTTTCCGTCTGCCCGCCGGTAGCGGGCGTCCACACGCGGTGTCGGTCGGCTCCGGCAGGATGGGGCCGTGCCGAGGACCCACCTGCCCATCCGACGCGTCGAGGAGTACCGCGACCCGGACCCGATGCCGCGCGACGAGTGGCCGGCCACGCTCCCGCCGATCCGGCAGCTGCTCGACGAGGGCCTCGACCTGGACCCGGTGACGGTGTTCGTCGGGGACAACGGTGTCGGCAAGTCGACCCTGATCGAGGCCATCGCGCTCGCGTTCGGGATGTCCCCGGAAGGCGGCTCGACCGGGGCACACCACTCGACCCGTCCGTCCGAGTCGGACCTGTGGCAGCACATCGCCCTGCGACGTGACTTCGGTGCGCCCCGCGGTGGTTTCTTCCTGCGTGCTGAGACGATGCACGGCTTCTTCACCTACCTCGAGGAGCACCCGAACCGCAGTCGCCCCGAGCCGGTGTTCCACGAGCGCAGCCACGGCGAGGCATTCCTGGACTTCGTCATCGACCGGGCGCGTTGGCCCGGCCTCTGGATCCTCGACGAGCCGGAGTCCGCCCTGTCGTTCTCGGGCTGCCTCACCCTGATCGCACTGTTGCGCTCGATCGTCGAGAGCGGCGTCGGCCAGGTCGTGCTCTCGACCCACTCACCCGTGCTCGCCGCGTTCCCGGGCGCGACGATCCACGAGGTCGGCGAGTGGGGCCTGCGGCGCACCGAGTGGCGCGACCTCGACCTGGTGCGGAACGAGCGTGCGTTCCTCGAGTCGCCCGAGCGGTACCTGCGGCACCTCGACTGACCTGCGCGAGCGCCGACGGGTCGAGCGCTAGTTGGTGACCTTCGTCAACTGCAGCAGCCCGTCACCGGCCGGCGACAGCGCGCTGCGCACCGCACCCGAGGTCGACACCTCGGTCAGGAGCAGCCGGAAGTCCGTGGTGGCGCGGTCGCGCTTCACCGGGTCGGCCACGCGTCCGCGCCAGAGGGCGTGCGGCACCAGGACGGTGCCACCCAGGCGGGCGAGCCGCAGCCCGTGCTCGACGTACTCGATGACGTGCTCGGGGTCGGCGTCGACGAGCACGACGTCGTACGAGGCCTCGTTCATGCGGGGGAGCACCTGGTTCGCTCGACCGGGGATGAGCCGGATCCGTGCGGGGGCGGTGCCGGCGCTGATGTAGGCGTCGCGGGCGAACTGCTGGTGGTCGACCTCGACGTCGATCGTGGTCAGGGTCGCGTTCGGGGCGCCGGCGAGCAGGTACAGGCCGGAGACCCCGAGGCCGGTGCCGATCTCGATGATGCTCGTGGCTCGCGAGGCTGCGGCGATGACCCCGATCTGCGCACCGATCGCGGGCGAGATCGCTTCGACCCCGAGTTCCAGGGAGTGCTCACGAGCACGGGCGATCGCCTCGGTCTCCGAGACGATGTCCTCGGCGAACTTCCAGTTCGACTCTTTCTCTGACACGCACACTCCGTTCGGGAGACAACTCTAGAGGTGCAACGCAGCAGCACGCGTTAGGCTCGCTCGCGTGGACATCCCGCTCGACAAGATCCTGATCATCGGGGTCATCGGCGTCCTCTTGCTCGGGCCGCAGCGCCTGCCGATGTACGCCCAGAAGCTGGCCGAGTTCGTCAAGGCCGTCCGTCGGTTCGCCGACACCGCGAAGGAGCGGATGCGCGACGAGATGGGCCCCGAGTTCGACGACATCGAGTGGCAGAAGCTCGACCCGCGCCAGTACGACCCGCGCCGCATCATCCGTGACGCCCTCCTCGACTCCGGCACGAGTGCCGCAGCCGTCCAGACCGCGCAGGTCACGGCCTCGAAGGTGCGCGCGACGGCTCCCGTCGTGCCCCTGGCCGCCGGTGAACCGGCACCCTTCGACGCCGAGGCGACCTGACGCCCGTCACGTCCCCATCTGACGGACTGGAGGCCCGGTGCCAGCTGGCAC
>NZ_MJGT01000023.1:0-340 GCF_001864975.1 Curtobacterium sp. MMLR14_002 | reverse complement strand
CCTCGGGCTGTCGTTGAAGGTTACCGCATGACGCCATCCACGCACTAGGCCGCTTGTCTCGATGTCAACTAACGAGCGTTTCGTGTCACCCCTTAGTTGATATGGGTACCCGTAATCACTAGACGGTTGCCATTCAATCAGTCAGCCAAGGAGCGGGAAATGAGTCGTAGAGCGGGCTGACGAGCTTGGCGTAGTTGCTCTGAGACTGATAAGTGTCCGTTGAGACGGCAGACCGCCCGGCTCTTCTTTGCCTGGTGCCGAGTGGGAAACAAAGTTCAGGGGTGTAAAACCGTGGCTCCAAAGGGTGAGCGATTCGTACGTAGCCGACCAAAGCTTATGC
>NZ_MJGT01000022.1:0-404 GCF_001864975.1 Curtobacterium sp. MMLR14_002 | reverse complement strand
AAATCGTTGCCACACCGATTCGATGCCTGCTCCGCCATCTACCACCCTCTGCTTCATGTAGGCCGGGTCATGCAGCAGACGTTCAAACTCCGCCAGGTGTTCCTTACGGCCAGCCAAGGCCGCTATCTCTCTTTCCGTGAGCGGGGTCTCGAGCGCCGACTCGATGATGGGAAGGATGTCATCGCGCGAGCGTCCTCTAAGCGCTGCAGCGAGTTCCGCGTCGCCCGCTTCAACAACGCGGAAGGCGGAGCCGTCGACCTCGATCGTTGCGAGGTTGACGAGGTAGGCCATCAAGCGCATGAAGTTCTCGTGCCCACCATCAGTGTCGACGAGCGCCTTGATGACGTGGCTCCCGCGGATCTTGCCCGTTTCCCAGTCCTGGGTCGCGCGCTTGCTCTTGTCGC
>NZ_MJGT01000021.1:0-242 GCF_001864975.1 Curtobacterium sp. MMLR14_002 | reverse complement strand
ACCAGCGGTGGGCGCCGGATGCGGAAGCTCACCGAGCAGCGCGTCACCGCGATGACCGGCAGAGCGTTGCGCATCGGCTCCACCTGCATAGGACGGGTCGAGGCAGAGGACGGGTTCTCACAGCACGCCCGTAAGGGCAAGCTCTTCGCGATCGTGACAGCGGAGAAGTGGGTAGAGATCCGAAGCGACCGGGTGATCGGGCCATCAAGTGCTCACGCAATCGACATGAACACCTCAGCGCA
>NZ_MJGT01000020.1:0-646 GCF_001864975.1 Curtobacterium sp. MMLR14_002 | reverse complement strand
CAGTTGACAAGTAAGCCATTTCTGTCGGACTCAAAAACGAAATAATTTCCAGCAGAATCCCGGATTAGTTCTCCAGGTTGCGTGTTGGAGCCAAATTGTGTTCTTTCGTATTCCAGGCCAGTTTTCTCACGGTAAGCTACATTTTCCCTATAGTGTACTCCTCGCAGATCAATTACCGCAACTATTCCGCGTAGGAGGCGTATTCTCCCGATGGTATCCGGGGAGCTGGGTCTGATGCACGCCGCTCCGACGCGTCCCAATTCGAGATCCGCAAGCGCCTGCTGCTTGTCCGAGGTTAGGTGCGAGCCGCTTCTGAACTGAAGGATGAGCAAGTCACCTTCACGCCCCCTGACGTTGGCGAATTCGACGGTACCCGGAAGCGGTATAACGCCAGGATGCTCAGGAACCGGGGCAAGGTCCACGCGCCAGTTCACCACTTGATATGGAACGGTCAAGGTCATGTCTCAGCCGGCTCCTCGTGGTCGGACAGTCGGGGTTGGATGAGGATAGCAACGTTTGCTCACCTCCGGCGCTAGGCCGAGGTTCTGGTCAACCGCTGGTGTCCATCATGAGGAGCCGAAGCGCGACCTGCCGTCGGCGGATGGTGCTCTCGCTGTACCCGCGTCTCCTGAGTAGCGAGGCGTAC
>NZ_MJGT01000019.1:0-367 GCF_001864975.1 Curtobacterium sp. MMLR14_002 | reverse complement strand
GAGTATCCGCCGGTCGGCTATGCGACAAGCCAGCAGGCTCATCAGCACATCGTGGTTGACCCGGTCAAAGAACTGGGCCAGATCCAGATCGACCACCCAGCGGTGGCCGTCGTTGATGTGTTGCTGCATCGCCTTGACCGCCTGGTGGGCACTTCGACCGGGGCGGAACCCATAGCTGTGATCCGAGAAGGTCGGTTCCAGCGTCGGGCTCAGCACCTGGTGAAGGGCTTGTTGGATCAGGCGGTCCTGCACCGTTGGGATACCCAGTGTCCGCTCCCCGCCTTGCGGCTTGGGGATACTGACCCGGCGGACCGGTTGAGGATGGTAGTCTCCGGCCAACAGCCGCTCGCGCAGCGTTGGCCAATGC
>NZ_MJGT01000018.1:0-352 GCF_001864975.1 Curtobacterium sp. MMLR14_002 | reverse complement strand
CCAGCGGCACACCGCTCTGGACGGTCGCGCCAGCACCGTCGCCCTGCACGAGACGAGCGACGACTGACGTTGCGTCCTTCGATGTGGACGACGTCCACTTCACCTTCGTCGGTGTTGCTGAACCGACCCGGATCCCGGTCGGGGCTGCCGGTGCCGTGACGTCGGACCGTGCTTGCCACTGCAGCGTGCCGTGCTGTGCGATCTTGTCGACGCAGTACTGCGTGAACGACATGTCGACCGTGTCCGGCAATCCGGAGACCGGGTCGAGCTTGAACTGCTTTACGTTCATCGTGCCGTTGGTGTCGCATCCGTACCCGTCCACGGTGGTGACGATCGAGTACTTCCCGCTGAC
>NZ_MJGT01000017.1:0-411 GCF_001864975.1 Curtobacterium sp. MMLR14_002 | reverse complement strand
ACTACTACAAGGACAAGCTCTACCAGATCGACGCGATCGGTCATGAACGCCAAGGGCTCGGCGTTGTGAAGATCAAACACCCGAAGAACGCGGAAGCCAAACAGATCGCCGCTGCGGAACGTGCGGCGGAAGACCTGCGCGCAAGCGAGGTCGGACACATTACGGAGCCTGACGGTTGGAATATCGACTTCATGGACATGCAGGCTAAGACGCTGAAAGAGTCCATGCCGTCCATCGAACACCACGACCGCCAGATCTCCGTCAACGTGCTTGCTCAGTTCATGAACCTCGGTTCCACCAGCGGCAGCGGGTCCCGCGCCGTAGGCGAGCCTCAACTGGCGATCTTCGAGCACTACGTCAAGTTCATCGCGGACTACATCGCGGACACGCTCAACAGGTACGTGATCAAAG
>NZ_MJGT01000016.1:0-291 GCF_001864975.1 Curtobacterium sp. MMLR14_002 | reverse complement strand
ACCGTCAGTGCCGACGTGAACAGGTGGGCTCTGGAAGCTGCTGGGAGCTCAGGCATTGCTCGTGTTCTGAGGAGAAGGCCGATCAGACACCAGATCGAAGCGGTCGCGAAGAGCGCGCCGCTGATCGAGATGATCGCGGCTCCGATCACGTCGAGGTTCACGCGTTACACCGCTCCGGTAGAGCCGTGTTCGGGTGTTCCGAACCAGGCGGCGAGTGCCTCTGTGAGGGAGGCGGGGTCGGTGTGGGACCAGGCGACGAATCCGTCGGGCCGAATCAGCATCGAGGTCTGT
>NZ_MJGT01000015.1:0-338 GCF_001864975.1 Curtobacterium sp. MMLR14_002 | reverse complement strand
GTGCACACAGGCTTGTTGTCTGCACCATCACTCACCCTAAAGGCCCTCAGGGATGGATCGCGCCCGAGGTCTGTAGGGACGACAGCGCCGCGACACCCACGAATCGTCGTGCTCAGCTGATGTTGCGGTCGCGTCGACGTCCCCTTGACCGTTCCGCTCCAACACCATCTTCTCTCCTGAACAACCGTCAAGTGAGCACCCATTCTGGGGGCTGGTCAGTGCTCTCCCTGCCTTGGTTCCCTCGTTTAGCGTTTCCATAACGAGGGGAATGGAAATGGTTTGGGACATCCCGATCGGAATGAGCATCGGTCGTCGTGAGCTGCACGACCATCTCGGTG
>NZ_MJGT01000014.1:0-587 GCF_001864975.1 Curtobacterium sp. MMLR14_002 | reverse complement strand
GTGATGAAGACGGCAGCAGCGATCGGGGTCCCCAGGAGCACGCTCATCAATGCCAGCGGGAGGAGGCGTGGCGTCCGTTTGGAAAGCAGCAACGCCGGCACGAGGACCATTCGGACCGCGCCGACCCAGGTGGATTCGAGAGCCCATGCCGCAAAGAAGGCGGCAAGCGGCCCAGTGCCGAGAGCATGGGCGGCCGTGATCGAGACGAGGTAATTCGCGAGGGCCAAGAATGCCTGCGCCCCGACCCGCGGTAGGAGCAGGTGGATGACCCTCATCGTGGCCGCACCTCGTCTCCCGACATTCGCTCCTGGCAGGCAGGATTGCGGCGCGATCTCACGCTTCGCCCTCCTGAGTAGCGCGTGCAGCGACTATGGCGTCGTCGATGGTCATTGTGAAGTGACGCCAAGTCCGCCCTCCACCAGTTGCGCGCACACGTTCAGCACGCGCTCGTCTCTCGGAGGCTTTCAGGATCGGGGTAGCGGCCATTGCGGTACGAAGGCGCTCGCGATCGCCGGCCGGCAGGACGAGCCCATCCTGCACGCCGATCACTTCGGCGGCCCCTGTTTCATCAGTAGTGAACACCGGAA
>NZ_MJGT01000013.1:82062-99988 GCF_001864975.1 Curtobacterium sp. MMLR14_002 | reverse complement strand
CACCGCGCCTCCCGTCCGCTCGTCGGTCGCCCCTCCCACGTCGCCACCGGAAGACGCCGTCGTCACGCTTCGACGCCGCGGAACGCGCGAGACGCCGCCGGATCCGGCGGCGTCTCGCTGACGTGGAGGCGTCGAGCGAACACGCCGGCGTCTCACGCCGCCGCGCCGCCGCACCACCGCGCCGCCGTGCGGTCGCCGCTACTGCTGCGGGTCGGCGGGCTCGCCGCCGGAGTCCGTGTCGCTGTCCTGCTGCGGGTCCTCCGTCGCGTCGCCCGTGGGCGACCCGTCCGGCAGGTCCTCGGTGTACTGCTCCTGGTCCTTGGTGGGGTCACTGGACCCGTTCGCTGCGTCACTCATGGCCCGGACGGTACGCGCGAGCGCCTGGGTACGTCAGTACCTGGACAGGTCACTCAGCCGTGACCCACCGAGGTGGTTACCGCGTCGCAGCGGCCTGCGGAACGGCCACCAGGATCTCCTCGGCGACCTCGCGCCCGATGCGCACGGCACCGTCGACGTGCTGGTAGCCCTGCCCGGCCAGGTCGCTCGAGGCGAAGCGGATCGGACCGACCGCGGCACGCTGGTCGGCGCCGTAGCGGACGAGCCCGCCCAGGTCGAAGCTCGCCGCGTAGGCGCCGCGCGTCCACTCCTCGGTGCCCCAGTCGCTCTCGTAGTAGACGACCGGCGACAGGGCCTCGTCACCGTAGTAGTGCGCCAGCGAGGCGAGCACCCGGGCTCGCCGTTCCTCGGTCGACAGCGCGAACAGGTCGTCGGCGTGCTGGTCGGAGACGAACCCGACCAGGGTCCCCTGCTCGGAACCGTGCGAGGTGTTGTCGTACGCCTCGTGCACGACCTCGTACGGGCTGAACGCGGTGCCGGACAGGCCCGCCGCACGCCAGAAGGGGCGGTCGTAGACGGCGTGCACCTTGATCACGAAGCCCATCGACAGGTGCTGGTGCAGCTGGTGCTGGCGTCGGGGCAGCGGCGGCTCGTACGAGATCCGCGAGTACAGGGGCGGCGGGACCGCGACGAGGGCCTGTCGGGCGTGCACCTCGATCCCGCCGTCGGCGAGCGCGACGACCCCGTCGTCGCCCCAGCGCAGCGTCCGGACCGGGGCGTTCAGGTGCACGTCGTCGCCGAGGCGCTCGGCGAGCCGCTCGGACACCTGCTGCATGCCGCCGACGACCCGCTTGTCCAGGATGAAGTCGGCGTCGACCAGGTTGGTGAAGCTGCCGGCGGACGCCGCCATCAGCAGGGCCTGCAGTGCGGAGAACGCGTGCGCGGGCTTGGTGAGCATGGCGCCGGCGATGAACAGCTCGACGTTGTCGGTCGCGACCCGGTCGGGGCTGAGGTCGTGCAGCCAGGCGCGGAACGAGACCTCGTCGAGGGCGGCTGCGTCCGGGGTCTCCCAGGGGCGCGCCGGGTCGACCTTCGCGACGTACTCGTCGACGACGGCGACGAGCCGTTCGATCTCGTTCGCCGTGGGCTCGGGCAGGGGGAAGATGTCGCCGGTGTACTCGGTCCGGGTGCCGTCGGCGTCGACGTAGACGCTGGAGCCCTCGCGGTACCGGTCGTACGTCTGCAGGCCGAGCTCGTCGAGGGTCTCGAGCAGTGCGGTCTGGTCGGGCGAGACCCACTGCCCGCCGATCTCCAGGGTCACCCCGTCGATGTCGTTCGTCCAGGTGCGGCCCCCCACGCGGTCGCGGGCCTCGAGCACGGCGACCCGCAGGCCGGCAGCCCGCAGGCGGTTCGCGGCGGTGAGACCGGCGACACCGGCTCCGATGACGACGACGTCCTTCTCGATCATCGAGCTGCTCCCTGTGCGGTCGTGGTGCTGTCGGTGTGCCGGAACGGGTCCGGGGTGAGCGTGTACATGGTCTCGAGGTACTCGGCGATGCCCTCGCCGCCGCCCTCGCGACCGAGGCCGGACTGCTTCACGCCGCCGAACGGTGCCGAGGCGTTCGACACGACCCCGGTGTTCAGCCCCAGCATGCCGGTCTCGAGCCGCTCCATCAGGCGCTGCCCGCGTGCCGGGTCCTCGGTGAAGGCGTAGCCGACCAGACCGTACTCGGTGTCGTTCGCGGCGGCCACGGCCTCGTCCTCGGAGCGGAACGTGCGGATCGCGAGCACCGGCCCGAAGATCTCGTCGTCGAGGATCGCGCTGCCCGGCTGCACGTCGGTCAGGACGGTCGGCGCGTAGAACGTGCCGGGCCCGTCGACCGGGTGTCCGCCGGTCCGGACCGTCGCCCCGCGCTCGACCGCGTCGGTGACCAGGCGGTGCGCCTTGTCCACGGCGCGGGCGTCGATGAGCGGCCCGATGGCGACGCCGTCCTCGGTCCCCCGGCCGACCCGCATCGCGGCAACCCGCTCGGTGACCCGGCGGGTGAACTCGTCGGCGACGTCCTCGTGCACCAGGAACCGGTTCGCGGCGGTGCAGGCCTGGCCGGTGTTCCGGAACTTCGCGGCGAGCGCGCCCTCCACCGCCAGGTCGAGGTCGGCGTCGGCGAACACCAGGAACGGGGCGTTGCCCCCGAGCTCCATGCTCGTCCGGAGCACGTTCTGCGCCGCCTGGCCGAGCAGCGTCCGTCCGACCGGCGTCGAACCGGTGAACGACAGCTTCCGCAGGCGGGGGTCGGCGATCACGGGCGCGGAGACGTCGGCGGCGTGCGTGGTCGGGACGACGTTGACGACGCCGGCGGGCACGCCGGCCTCGACGAGCAGGTCGGCGAACAGCAGGGTGGTCAGCGGCGTCAGTTCGGCCGGTTTCACGACGACGGTGCAGCCGGCGGCGAGCGCCGGAGCGATCTTGCGGGTCGCCATCGCCAACGGGAAGTTCCACGGCGTGATCAGGAACGCGGGCCCGACGGGCTTGTGCGAGACGGTGGCGCGGCCGGTCCCCTCGGGGTTGGTGCCGTACGAACCGCCGATCCGGACCGCTTCCTCCGAGAACCAGCGGAGGAACTCGCCGCCGTACGCGACCTCGCCGCGGGCCTCGGCCAGGGGCTTGCCCATCTCCAGCGTCATCAGGAGCGCGAACTCCTCGCGTCGCTCCTGCAGCAGGTCGAACGCGCGGCGCAGCACCTCGGCGCGCTGCCGCGGGGGCGTGGTCGCCCAGCCGTGCCGTGCGGCGACGGCGGCGTCGAGCGCCTTCCGGCCGTCCTCGGGTGAGGCGTCGGCGATGTGCAGGAGTGTTTCGCCGGTCGCAGGGTCGACGACGGCGAAGGTCGCGTCGTCGGCCGCCGGCTGCCAGACACCGTCGACCAGGAGGCCCGTGGGGACGCGGTCGAGCACCGCCTGTTCGGCGGCTGGTCCGGTGGCGTCGGGGACGCTGGGCCAGGCTGTCGCGGGGATGGTCGCGCTCACGACGCGGCCAGCCCGTCGAGGACGACGGTCAGGCCGTCGCGGAGCAGGTCGTCGTCGATCGACAGCGGCGGCAGGAAGCGCACGACGTTGCCGTACGTGCCGGCCGTGAGGGCGATGACGCCGTGCTCGAACGCGTACCGCACCACCCGTCCCGTGAGCCCGGGGTCGGGATCGCCGGTGGCGGGGTCGACGAGCTCCATCGCGACCATGGCACCGCGGCCGCGGACGTCGCCGATGCGGGGGTCGTCGGCCTGGGCGCTGTGCAGGGCGTCGAGCAGGACCGTGCCGATCGCCCCGGCGCGCTCGACGAGTCCGTCGTGCTCGAAGGCGTCGATGGCCGCGAGGGCTGCGGCGCAGGCGATCGGGTTGCCGCCGTAGGTCCCGCCGAGGCCGCCGACGTGGGCGGAGTCCATGATCGCCGCACGCCCGGTCACGCCGGACAGCGGGAGTCCGCCGGCCATGCCCTTCGCGGTCGTGACGACGTCGGGCACGATCCCCTCGTGCTCGCTGGCGAACATCGCGCCGGTGCGGGCGAACCCGGTCTGCACCTCGTCGGCGATGAACACGACGCCGTTGGCGGCGGTCCACTCGGACAGCGCGGTCAGGAACCCCGGTGCCGGGACGACGAAGCCGCCCTCGCCCTGGATCGGTTCGATCAGGACCGCGGCGGTGTTCTCGGCGCCGACCTGCTTCTCGATCTGGCTGATCGCACGCTTCGCCGCTTCCGGCCCCGACAGCCCGTCGTGGAACGGGTACGACATCGGGACGCGGTAGACCTCGGGTGCGAACGGCCCGAAGCCGTTCTTGTAGGGCTGGTTCTTCGCGGTCAGCGCCATCGTCAGGTTCGTGCGGCCGTGGTAGGCGTGGTCGAAGACGACGACGGCCTGCCGACCGGTGTGCTTCCGGGCGATCTTGACGGCGTTCTCGACGGCCTCGGCCCCCGAGTTGAACAGCGCCGTCCGCTTCTCGTGGTCGCCGGGGGTCAGACGGTTGAGCGCCTCGGCGACGGCGACGTACCCGTCGTAGGCGGCGATGGTGAAGCACGTGTGCGTGAAGGCCGCGACCTGCTCGGTGACGGCGGCGACCACGCCGGGGTGGGCGTTGCCGACCGACGTCACGGCGATCCCGGACCCGAGGTCGACGAACGAGTTGCCGTCGGCGTCGACCACCACGCCGCCACCGGCCGCGACGACCGCGATGGGCACGGCGACGCCGACCCCGGCCGCGACGGCGCCGGCCTTCCGGGCGAGCAGCTCCTGCGATCGCGGACCAGGGACGGCGGTGACGAGCCGTCGTTCCTGGGGCAGCGACGGGCCGCCGGTGGTCGCTCGGGTCGCGGACGCTGCGGTGGAGGACATGCCGCGATGGTAGGAGCCACCACCGCACACTCGTACTGTCCACGGCGTACATCGACCCCCGGGCGGATCGACCCGGTGGATAGGGTGACGGCATGCCCGCAACGCTGCGCTCCCTGCTGCACCGGCGTGAACTCCACCTGCGCCCGCTCACCGACGCGGACGAGCACGCCCTCGATGCCCCGCTGTCCTGGCTGCACAGCTCGGACCTCGAGGACCCGACCCCGTTCCTCGCCGAGGGTCAGGGGCTGCTCACGACCGGCACGCAGTTCGGTGCCGAGGCCGACGTCCGCGACGACGTCGCCGAGGCCTACGTCCGCCGGCTCGTGGACCGCGGTGTCGTGGCGCTCGGGTTCGGCACCGAGGTCGTCCGCGCCGGCACCCCCGACGTCCTGATCGCCGCCTGCACCCGGCACGGACTGCCGCTGTTCGAGGTGCCCTACGAGACCTCCTTCATCGCGGTCGCGCAGGCCAACGCCGAAGCGGTCGCGCGGGACGCCAACGCACGCGGTGCCTGGGCCCTCGCCGCGCAGCGTGCCATCTCGCTCGCCGCGATGCGACCGGACGGACTCGGCGCGACCATCGCCGAGCTGTCCCGGCAGCTCGACGGGTGGGTCGGCCTGTTCGACGTCTCCGGTCGGCTCGACCGCGGACACCCCGCCGACGCGCTGCCCGCTGCCGACCTCGACCTCCTGCGGACCGAGGCGCTGCGGCTGCTGCGCTCCGGGCAGCGGGCGAGCCTGCCGGTCGCCACGGACCGGGGCGTCGGGTACACCCTGCAGACGCTCGGCAGCGGCGGGCACCTGAGCGGCGTGCTCGCGATCGCGAACGGCGGAGCACTCGACCGGGCCGGACGCGAGGTCGTCACGGCCGTCATCGCCCTGGCCGGCCTCGCCCTGCAGCAGAACCGCGAGCTCGCCCGTGCCCGCGGACTCCTGCGGACCGGACTCCTCACGATGCTGTCCGTCGGCGAACCCGAGGTGGTGCAGGCGACGTCACGCGAGGTGTGGGGGCCGCTGCCCGCCGAACCCGTCCGGATCGCGGCCGTCGACGTCCCCGACCACGACCTCGACACCGTGGTGGACCTGCTCGAACTGTGGGTGCAGGACCGGCCGGGGCACCTGTTCTTCGCGGTCGACGACGCCGTGTTCCTCTGCGTGAACGCGGACGACACCGGGATCGTCGCCGAAGTCGTCGACCGCTTCGACCTGCGCGCCGGCCTGTCCGACGGCGCCGCGTACCGGTCGTTCGGACGCGCCCGCACCGAGGCCGTGCAAGCACTCGACCGACGCCGTGAGGGACGCCCGGGCACCACCGAGTTCGGCGACCTCGCCCGAGAGGGGGTGCTCGCCCACCTCGCCCACGTCGACGTGGCCGCCGGTGCGGTCGCCCGCGCCTTCCTCGCCCCACTGCTCGACCACGACCGCACGGCCGGCACCGAGCTCACGGGCACCGTCCGGACCTGGCTGCAGGAGAACTGCGAGTACGACCGCGCCGCACGGGTCCTCGGCATCCACCGGCACACCGCCCGCGCCCGGGTGGAGCACGCCGGTCGGCTCCTCGACCGTGACCTCTCCGTCTTCTCGACCCGGGCCGACCTCTGGGCAGCCTTCGTGGTCGAGGGCGCGTGACGCGCGGATACGGTGGGACGATGCCGTCGACACCGGCCCGCCGGCGCCTGAGCCCGGCCGAACGCGGATCCCAGATCACGGTGGCCGCCGTCGAACTGGCGCGTGCCGAGGGCCTCGCGGCGGTGACGCTCCGCGGGGTCGCCGCCGTGATCGGGGTCGCACCCTCGCTCGTCGCCCACTACCGCCCGAGCATGGAGGACCTGGTCGGCGAGACGTTCCGCACCGTCGCGGACGCCGAGGTCGCCGAGGTCCGCGCGATCGTCGCCGCTGCGCCCGACCCCGTCTCCGGCCTCCGCACCCTGCTCGGTTGCATCGCCGACCCCGCGCGCGACGACGTCGCCACCCTGTGGGCCGACGCGTGGAGCATCGGCCGCACGAACGCGGCACTGGCGACCGCGGCACGGGACGTCATGGACGACTGGCAGCTCCTCGCCACCACGGTCGTCGTCGACGGGGTGCGCGCGGGTGTGCTGCACACCGACGACCCGGACGGCGTCGGACGCCTGCTCTTCGCGCTCGTCGACGCCACCAACGGGTACGCCCTGGTCGACTACCTCGACCGCCCGACCCGCGAGGCCCTGGTCCGCACGACGATCGCACGAGCGGTGGGCCTGGACGGGTCAGCCCTGTCGGGGTGACACCCGCCGCAGTGCCACTGACCGCATTGCCACCCACTGCAGCAGCATGATCGTCTTGCCGTCGGCTATCCGACCGTCCGCCACCATCGCGAGCGCCTCGTCGAGCTGCACCTCGAGCACCTCGATGTCCTCGCCCTCGTCCTCGATGCCGCCCCCGGCCTCGACCCGGTCGGTCGGCGTGTACGCGCCGAGGTAGAAGTGGACCCGCTCGGTGACCGAACCGGGGCTCATGAACACGTCGCCCAGGTGCTCGAGCGCGCCGAGCCGGATGCCGAGCTCCTCGGCGGCTTCACGCCGGACCGCGGTCTCGGGGTCGTCCTCGTCGAGCAGTCCCGCCGCGGCCTCGATCAACATGCCGTCCGGGTGTCCGTTCACGTACGCGGGCCACCGGAACTGCCGCGTGAGCAGGACGGTGCCGCGCTCGGCGTCGTACGGCAGCACCGTCGCGCCGTTCCCGCGGTCGTAGGTCTCGCGCTGCTGCCGGTCCCACCGACCGTCACGGCGCCGGACGTCGAGGGTCGTGCGGCGGAGCACGTGCCACCCGTTCGACACCACCTCGACGTCCCGCACGACGACGTCGGGGTTGCGGTCCAGGGCACGGCCCACGGCGTCGAGGCCCGTCCGACCACGGTCGTCGGGCACGTCCACTCCGGGACGCTGGACGGTGGTGCGTTCGTCGGTCACCCGGTCACCGTAGCGGGGCACCTCGGCAGGACCCCGTCCGCTCGGTACGCTCGACGTGCCGCACCAGGGAGCGGCAGAGGACGGTGCAGCATGACCAGGACGTTCATCCTCCGACGACCGGACCGACCGCAGGTGGTCACCGTGTCCTTCGTGCTGTGGTTGGTGTGGGTGGCAGCCTGCGTCGCCGCCACGGTGCTCCAGTTCTTCGCGACGGACGCGGCGGTCGGCCAGGCGCCGGTCCTCGCCGGGATCGTCGCCCTGGTGCTCTGGGCCCTGGTGACGTGGGCGGTGTTCCGGATGGCCGCGGGCTCCCGCGTCGCGCGCATCGTGCTCGTCGTCGTCGCGGCCTTCCGCGCGCTCCTGAGCGTCACCGGCGGCGAACTCGCGGTCCTGACGATCGCGCTGTCGGTCGTCGCCGCGGTCCTGCTGTTCCTGCCCAGCGCGCGCCCGTTCTTCGCCCCGCAGCAGGCCCGGAGAGCCGACCACGGGTTCGACGGAACCGGCGTGTCGGGGCCGAGCCGTGCCTCCAGGCCGGATGCCGACCACACGACGGACGCTGACCGGGGCTGAGGCCAGACGCGTCGACGGCCGACCCCGGCCCGGCCCGAGAAACAGGAAAGGCCCCGGATTCCTCCGGGGCCTTTCCTGTTTTCGCCTGGTGCGCGAGGGGGGACTTGAACCCCCACGCCGTTTCCAGCACACGGACCTGAACCGTGCGCGTCTACCAATTCCGCCACTCGCGCCAGCCCCGAAACACTACCACGCACAGACGGGTGTCAACGCCAACCACTACCATGCAGTGGTTGACGACCGACGACACGGGAGACGCATGGGCCTGCTGGACAACTTCGAGCGAGGGTTGGAACGCGCCGTCAACGGCGCGTTCGCGAAGACCTTCCGCTCCGGGGTGCAGCCCGTCGAGATCTCGAGCGCCCTGCGGCGCGAGCTCGACACGAAGGCCGCGGTGGTCTCCCGTGAACGCATCCTCGTGCCGAACGAGTTCACCGTGCGCCTGGCGCCGCCGGACTGCACGCGCATGAACGACGTCGGTCGCCCCCTCATCGACGAACTGACCCAGATGGTGCACCAACACGCCGTCGCGCAGAACTACTCGTTCTCCGGCCCGGTCACCATCCGGCTCCAGCAGGACGGCACGCTCTCGACGGGCATCCTGCAGGTCGACTCCACCACCGTGCAGCGCGACGTGGCCTGGATCCCGGTGCTCGACATCGGCTCGCAGCGACACCGACTGCACCGCGGGCGCACGGTGATCGGGCGAGGCAGCGACGCGGACATCACCATCGCGGACACCGGGACGAGCCGGAAGCACGTCGAGGTGCTGTGGGACGGCAAGCACGCCCAGGCCACCGATCTCGGCTCCACGAACGGCTCGAAACTGAACGGTCAGCACTTCCAGCAGGTGATCGTTGAGCCGGACTCCACCATCGAGATCGGTCGTACCCGTATGGTGTTCCGGGTGATCCCGGAGAACGACGGAGGTGCTCGATGACCACAGGCCTGACCCTGCTCGTCCTGCGCTTCGCGTTCCTCGCCGTGCTCTGGCTGTTCGTCTTCGTGATCGTGTTCGCCCTGCGCAGCGATCTCTTCGGCCAGCGCGTCCGCACGATCCCGACCGATCCCAAGTCGGCGCCGTCCGGGCCCAGCACCCCCACCGTCCCCGCTGCGGCGGCCCCCGGGCCCGCCTCGAGCGGTGCCTTCACCGACGTGATCGGTCAACCGAGCAGTGGGCAACGGCCCGCCTCGCCGGCCGCGGCCCGCCTCGTCATCACCGAGGGTGCGCGCGAGGGCATGGAGATGCCGCTGGGTGGCGGCCCCATCACGATCGGGCGTTCGAGCGAGTCGAACGTCGTGATCCGTGACGACTACACCTCGACCAACCACGCCCGCCTCGACCTCCGCGCCGACGGCTGGCTCCTCACCGACCTCGAGTCCACGAACGGCACCTTCGTCAACGGTCAGAAGGTGAGCGCTCCCGTCCTCGTGGCAGAGGGCACGCCCATCACGATCGGGACGACGACGTTCGAGCTGCGGCGGTAACCCGGCATGACCGCTCGCACGCTGAGCGCCGCTGTGTCCCACGTGGGGCGCATCCGCGCGAACAACCAGGACTCCGGCTACGCCGGGGCGCACCTGTTCGCGGTGGCGGACGGCATGGGCGGCCACGCCGGCGGTGACGTCGCCTCGGCGATCGCGATCCGACGCATCCGCGAGGTCGACCGCGAGTTCCCGTCGGCGCACGACGCCGAGTTCGCGCTGCAGTCGGCGCTCATCGCGGCGAACCAGCTGATCACCGAGACCGTGTTCGAGCACCAGGAGCTCACCGGCATGGGCACCACGGTGTCCGCGATGATCCGCGTCGGCGAGCAGATCGCGATCGCGCACATCGGCGACTCCCGCATCTACCGTCACCGCGACGGCGAGCTGCAGCAGATCACGTCCGACCACACCTTCGTCCAGCGGCTGGTCGACAGCGGCCGGATCACGCCGGAGGAAGCCGCGGTCCACCCGCGTCGCTCCGTCCTGATGCGCGTGCTGGGCGACGTCGATGCGGCACCCGAGGTCGACACGGCCATCATGGACATCCAGCCGGGCGACCGCTGGCTGCTCTGCTCCGACGGCCTGTCCTCGTACCTGGCCGAAGAGCGCATCCGACACGCCCTGGCGTCGAACATGGACGCCAACCAGGTCACGCAGCGCCTGGTGAAGGAGACGCTCGACCACGGCGCCCCCGACAACGTCACCGTCGTGGTGATGGACGTCACGGACACCGAACCCGAGGACGACGACGACGCAGCCACCACGGTCGGCTCCGCCGCGGCACCGCTCACCTTCGAGGCGTCGACCGGCCGCAAGCCGATCCGCCTCCCCACGATCCTGCTGCACCCGCTCAAGGTCACCACCGCCCCCGAGGACTCGCACTTCGAGCCCGAGTCCGACCAGTTCTTCGCCGAGCTCATCGCCGAGGACCGCCGACGCCGCATCCGTCGTCGGGTGTCCTGGACCGTCGCGCTCGTGGTCGCGGTCGCGGTGCTCGTCGGCGCGGTGTTCGTCGGCTGGCGGATCACGCAGGACCACTACTACGTCGGCACCGACCGGGGCACCGTCGCGATCTACAAGGGCGTGCAGCAGTCGATCGGGCCGTTGGCGCTGTCGGACGTGTACGAGGACAGCGACATCACGGTCTCGTCGCTGCCGGACTACACCCGCGAGAACGTCCGCTCCACGATCAACGCGCAGTCGCTCTCCGACGCACGGGACATCGTCGAGCGCCTGCGCAAGGCCGCCGCGACCGGTGAAGACCAGGCCGGCACCGGTGGGGACGGCGACGCCAGCTCGTCCCCGTCGCCCTCGCCGACCCGATCGCCGTCGCCGAGCCCCACGCGGAGCCCGCGATGAGCAACGCCACGGCCGCCCAGTCCTTCACCCAGGCGATCACGATCAAGCTCCGGGAGCCCGCTCGCGCGCGGAACCTCGAGCTCTTCCTGCTCGTCATCGCGTGCGGCATCTGCGCGGGTGCGATGGTGCTCGTGCAGCTCGGCACCAAGGGCCGGCTGTTCGACCAGTCGGTGCTCTGGGTCGGCGGCGGCATCCTCGGCCTCGCGCTCGTCATGCACGTGGTGCTGCGGGTCGTGGCGAAGAACGCCGACCCGTTCATCCTGCCGATCGCGCTCGTCCTGAACGGCATCGGCATCGCCGAGATCTACCGCATCGACGTCCACAACGGCCTGTCCGGCTGGGACGCCATCGGCGTGAAGCAGATCGTCTGGACGATGCTCGCGATGGTCCTGGCGATCATCACGCTCGTCGCCGTCCGCAACCACCGGTTCCTGCAGCGGTACCGGTACATCTTCATGGCGCTGACGATCGTCCTGCTGCTCCTGCCGATGCTGCCGGGCATCGGCACGAACATCGGTGGCGCGCGGGTCTGGATCAAGATCGGCCCGTTCTCGTTCCAGCCCGGTGAGCTCGCGAAGATCACCATGGCGCTGTTCTTCGCCGGGTACCTCGTCACCGCCCGCGACTCGCTGTCGATCGTCGGCAAGAAGTTCCTCGGCATGACGTTCCCGCGTGCCCGTGACCTCGGCCCGATCCTGGTCATGTGGGGCGCCGCGATGGCCGTCCTCGTGTTCCAGCGCGACCTCGGCACCGCGCTGCTCTACTTCGGCCTGTTCCTCGTGATGATCTACGTGGCCACGGCGCGCATCAGCTGGGTCGCGATCGGTCTCACGCTGTTCATCGGTGGAGCCCTCGTCGCGCAGAGCGTCCTGGAGTACGTCCGCGGTCGCTTCGAACAGTGGCTCGACCCGTTCAACCAAGAGGTCTTCAGCCGCGACACCCAGGCGAGCTACCAGCTCGTGCAGGGCTTGTTCGGCTTCGCGAACGGCGGGATCACCGGCACGGGACTCGGGCAGGGCCGGCCGTACATCACGCCGGTCGCCAACGCCGACTACATCGTCGCGTCGCTCGGTGAAGAGCTCGGCCTGATCGGTGTCTTCGCGATCCTCGCCCTCTTCATCGTGTTCGCTTCGCGTGGCATCCGCGTCGGGTTCATGGCGCAGGACGACTTCGGCAAGCTGCTCGGTGTCGGCTTCGGCTTCATCATCGCCCTGCAGGTGTTCGTCGTCGTCGGTGGCATCACCCGGATCATCCCGGTGACCGGTCTGACCACGCCGTTCATGGCCGCCGGTGGTTCCTCGCTCATCGCCAACTGGATCATCGCCGCGATGCTGCTGCGACTCACCGATTCCATCCCAGCCGAACAACGCGTCCAGCAGGGCGCGATCCCCGCCGCGAGCGGGCGGTCTGCGCGCGCGACCAGGAAGGAGCGTCGTCGATGAACCGACAGCTCCGCGGTGTCTCGACCGTCATCGTGCTCATGTTCGTCGCACTCTTCGTGTCGACGACGTCGATCCAGTTCTTCGCGGCCGACTCGTTGCGCGCCGACTCCCGGAACTCCCGAACCATCTTGGACAGTTACTCCACCAAGCGCGGCGCCATCCTCGTCGACGGCAGCCCGATCGCCGAGTCGACCCCGGTGGACGACCAGTACGAGTACCAGCGGAAGTACACGAACGGTGACCTGTACTCCGCGGTCACCGGGTACTTCACGATCGGGCAGGGCAACACCGGCATCGAGAGCGCGGAGAACACCGTCCTCTCGGGCAACTCGGACGCCTCGTTCTTCCAGAACCTCAACTCGATCCTCACCGGCCAGGACGTCCAGGGCGACAACGTCAACCTGACCATCGACCCGGACGTGCAGCAGGCCGCGTACGACGCGCTCGGCACCAACAGCGGCGCCGTCGTCGCGATCCAGCCGAAGACCGGCAAGATCCTCGCGATGGTGTCGAAGCCGAGCTACGACCCGAACTCGCTCACCTCGCACGACACGGCCGAGGTCAAGCGGCAGTACGACGCGCTGCTCGGGGCCGACACCGCCCCGCTGCAGAACCGTGCCATCGGCGGCGACCTGTACACCCCCGGATCGGTGTTCAAGCTCGTGGTGGCCTCGGCGGCACTCGAGGGCGGCAAGTACAACCTCGACTCCACGTTCCCGAACCCGTCGCGACTGCAGCTGCCCGGCACGAGCTCGTACATCAACAACGCCGAGGGCGGCACCTGCGGCGGCGGCGACAAGGTCAAGCTCCGCACGGCCATCCAGTACTCGTGCAACATCCCCTTCGCCGAACTCGGCCAGAAGCTCGGGTACGACGCGATCAAGAGCATGGCCGACAAGTACGGCTTCGGCGACGCGATCGAGATCCCGATGGCAGCGACCGCCAGCCAGTACCCCGACGTCGACTCGACGGCCCAGCTCATGCTGAGCGCCTTCGGCCAGGCGAGCGTCCGGGTCTCCCCGCTGCAGATGGCGATGGTGTCGGCCGGCATCGCGAACGGCGGCAAGGTCATGCAGCCCTCACTCGTCGACTCGATCACCACGAGCGACCTGAAGACGGTCGAGTCCTTCTCCCCGAAGCAGTACAGTGATCCGCTGTCGTCCTCCGAGTCCGCTGACCTCACCGAGGCCATGCAGAGCGTCGTGAGCGCGGGGACCGGTACCAATGCCAAGATCGACGGTGTCGACGTCGCCGGCAAGACCGGCACGGCCGAAGGTGGCACCGGCGATCCCTACACGCTCTGGTTCACGGGGTTCGCCCCCGCCAAGGACCCGGAGGTGGCCGTCGCGGTCGTCGTCGGCAACGGCGGCGGGCTCGGGCAGTCCGGAGTCGGCAACACGGTCGCGGCCCCGGTCGCGAAGAAAGTCATGGAGGCGGTGCTGAACAAATGAGACCCACCAGCGGACTCACCTTCGGTGGGCGGTACCAGCTCTCCTCCCGGGTCGCCATCGGCGGCATGGGCGAGGTGTGGCAGGCGACCGACCTCGTCATCGGCCGAACCGTCGCACTCAAGATCCTCAAGGACGAGTACCTCGGTGACCCCGGCTTCCTCGAGCGCTTCCGCGCCGAGGCCCGGCACGCCGCGCTCGTCAACCACGAGGGCATCGCCAACGTCTTCGACTACGGCGAGGAGGACGGCAGCGCCTACCTCGTGATGGAGCTCGTCCCCGGCGAAGCCCTGTCGACCATGATCGAGCGCGAGCACACGCTCCCGGTCGACAAGGTGCTCGACATCGTCGCGCAGACCGCGAACGCCCTGCAGGCCGCACACGCGGTCGGTCTGGTGCACCGCGACATCAAGCCCGGCAACCTGCTCATCACGCCCGACGGTCGCGTCAAGATCACCGACTTCGGCATCGCCCGCATCGCCGACCAGGTCCCGCTCACCGCGACCGGTCAGGTGATGGGCACGGTGCAGTACCTGTCGCCCGAGCAGGCGAGCGGCCACCCCGCCTCGCCGTCGACCGACATCTACTCGCTCGGCATCGTCGCGTACGAGGCCCTGGCGGGTCGTCGTCCGTTCACCGGTGAGTCGCAGGTCGCGATCGCGATGGCGCACATCAACGAGCAGCCGCCGCCGCTGCCCGGGGACATCCCCGAGCCGGTCTCGGCCCTGGTCATCTCGTGCATCGCGAAGAAGCCGGCAGACCGTCCCGCGACGGCCGCGAACCTCGCCCGCGCCGCACAGGCGCTGCGTCGTGGTGACGTCGCCGCGGCCACCGTGGCCGTCCCCGCGATCGCGCAGAACGGCACCGTCGCGTTCAACCCGCCCCAGGGCCAGGGGAACGACGCCGCGACCGCACTCCTCGGCACCCAGGCCGGAGCGATGGCCGGCGGACCGGGCACCCCCCGCTCCCCCGTCTCCGACGAGCCCGAGGAACCCAAGAAGAAGCGCGCCTGGATCTGGTGGGTCGTCGGCATCATCGTCGTGCTCGCCATCGCCGCCGGCGCTGCGTACGCCCTCAACGCGAACAACGCCCCGGAACCCGAGCCCACCAAGTCCTCGAGCACGCCGAAGGCGACCCGCACGCCCACGCAGACCCCGTCCCCCGAGCCGACCGAGACCCGTGTCACGGTCTCGGCGGCGGACTACCAGGGGCAGAACGCCGAGCAGGTCGCGAACCAGCTCCGTGCCCGAGGCCTGCAGGCCGAGGTCATCGCCGGGTCGAACGCCACGTCGTCCGACCAGGTCGGCACCGTCGAGTCGCTCAGCCCCGAGGGCAGCCTGGCTCCCGGCACCCTCGTCACCGTCAAGGCGTTCGGCGACGTGCTGACCGCAGCGGCGCCCGAGCGCGCCACCGGCGGGACCGTCAGCGAGTCCGGTCGCGTGACCTTCAGCTGGCCCGCGTACACGGGCTGCCCCGCCGGGTACTCGGACGTCAGCTACACGTACACGATCGACAACGGCACCGTCCCCTCGAACGGCAGCAGCTCCGGCTCCACCTCCGGTACCGCGGTGACCGTCGCCGGCGCCCAGTACGGCAAGGTGACCCTGTCGTACAAGGTGACCTGCAAGTCGCCGCAGTCCGATTCCTCGGTGGTCTCCGAGTCCTCGCCGGGCGCCCAGGTCGAGTGGACCGAACCCACCGACGAGGAGACGACGAACCCGGACGACGGGATCAACCCCACCGAGACCCCGCAGGACGGTCTGTGAACGACCCCCGGAAGGGGACTGTCGACACCGTTCGGTAACGGTTCGGTCGACCCCTCCCTGACCAGCGTCTCACCAGGTGGTGCTGCCGTACACTAGCCCGGACGAACAGACGGAGGAGTACGTGCCAGAAGGTGTGACCGCGGGGATCACGCTCCTCGCCAATCGCTACGAGATCGGTGACGTCATCGGTCGGGGCGGCATGGCGACCGTGCACCTCGGCAACGACACCCGCCTCGGCCGCAAGGTCGCGGTGAAGCTCCTCAAGCCGAGCCTCGCCAACGACCCGGCCTTCCGCACGCGGTTCCGGCAGGAAGCCCAGGCCGCTGCACGCATGGCGCACCCCACCGTCGTCCGCGTGTACGACGCCGGCGAAGAGACGGTGTCCGAGCCGTCGGGAGCCGAGGTGCAGGTCCCCTTCATCGTGATGGAGTACGTCGAGGGCCGTCCGCTCTCCGACATCATCGCGGAGGGCGCCGTCGCCCCGGACGAAGCCGTCCGCATCACCGAGGGCATCCTCACCGCGCTCGAGTACTCGCACCGTGCCGGCGTGGTCCACCGTGACATCAAGCCCGCCAACGTCATGGTCACCCACACCGGCCAGGTCAAGGTCATGGACTTCGGCATCGCCCGGGCCATCACCGACACCTCGGCGACGGTCGCGCAGACCACGTCGATCCTCGGCACCGCCTCGTACTTCTCACCGGAGCAGGCCCGCGGCGAGACCGTCGACGCCCGCACCGACCTCTACTCCACCGGCGTCGTGCTCTTCGAGCTCCTCACCGGTCGCCCACCGTTCCTCGGGGACACCCCGGTGGCGGTCGCGTACCAGCACGTCAGCGAGCAGCCGGTCGCACCGTCGACGATCTCGCCCGACGTGTCCCCGGCCCTCGACGCCGTGACCCTCCATGCCCTGGTCAAGGACCGCACGCGCCGGTTCCAGAACGCGGCCGAGTTCCGCTCGGACCTGCAGCAGGCCGCAGCCGGCCGGGTGCCCGCGTCCACGAAGAAGCAGCAGCAGAACGCGGCGAACGACGCCTCGACCGTGCTCTTCGGCGTCGACCCCCGCACGACGACCAACGCCGCATCAGCGTTCCGCGAACTCGACGACGACACCGCCGAGCACCGACCGCAGCGCACGCAGAACCGTCCCCCGGTCGCGTGGATCTGGGTCGGCATCCTGCTCACCGTCGCGGTCATCGTCGCCGTGGTGTTCTTCGTCGCGAACCTGCAGCCGGGCAAGCCGCCGGTGTCGTCCTCGGTCAGCGTGCCCAACGTGGCCGGGTCGACCTACAGCGCCGCGGCCAGCGCCCTCGACAAGAAGGACCTCAAGCCCGTCAAGGTCGAGGAGAACTCCGACAGCGTCGACAAGGGCACGGTCATCCGGACGGACCCGGGCTCCGGGGTGAACGTCGGGCGCAACCAGAACGTCAACGTCGTGGTCTCCCTCGGTCCGGAACGCGTCCCCGTGCCCGAGCTCAACGGGCAATCGCAAGCGGCTGCGCAACAGTCCCTCGACGACGCCGGATTCCGTCTCGGAGCGATCTCGAGCGACTACTCGGCCGACGTCCCCGAGGGCACGGTGCTGAGCTCCGACCCCGAGTCGGGTTCCCTGCACACCAAGGGCATCGTGATCAACCTCACGATCTCCAACGGCAAGGTGCAGCTGCCCGACGTCACGCAGCAGCAGTACTCGGCGGCGAAGGCCACCGTCGAGCAGCTCGGGCTCACCGTGAACCCGGCGCCGTCCTACTCGTGCACCGGCGGACTCGTGACCCAGCAGGACACCCCTGCCGGAGACGTCGCCCAGGGCAGTGCCGTCACGCTCACCTACTGCGCACGAGCTGCGGCGCCGCCGAAGGCACCGTCGTCGAACAACGACAACAACGACAGCGGCGGCAGCAGCGGGAACAACGATCGCGGTGACGACCAGGGTGACGACGGCCGCTGAGCCGACCGTCTCCTGACGCGACCGTCCTGACGGACGGGTGACGGGCCTCCAGTCCGTCCTTCGTCCCTGCGCTGCATCTGCTCATCGCCTCCGGTCGCCATGCTGGTTCTACGGCCTGGAGGCACGGCGCACGCCCGCAACCGACGGCACGTCATGCAGACGGCCCGGTCCAGTGCCCGCGAGACGCCGTCGTGTCGGCACGACGCCCCGGAACGCACGAGACGCCGCCGGATCCGG